>NZ_JBHDVN010000012.1:0-71719 GCF_046635365.1 Acinetobacter sp. NIOH-H-8 | reverse complement strand
TGGCAATAAACTGATCCCACCGGGAAGCCGCTCTAAATTTCTGTCCAACATGGTGTACTTTAGCAAGTTGTTCAAAATCCTGTCGCACAACAGGTTTAATTAGCTCATGAAATACGGTATTCTGATGGGACAAAACCTGAATCCTGGTCGTTAAAGTGTTTGTTTGCACTCATATTTTAACTGTTAGGACTCAGGTTTTTTTATTTAAAGCAAACTATGGGACAGCAGTGCAGCCGAAGCTGCTCTTTTGGTCATTTTAATGTTTAAGCATTTTTGTGATAGAACTTGTAGTAGCTGGCATAGCACAGTGCGATAAACAGCAAGCAGCCAAAGAAACTGATACGCATGCTCGGATCAAACACCATACTGATACAGGTAATCAGACAGAACAGAAAACCCAGAATCGGTACGATCGGGAACAATGGCGCAGCAAAATCAAGATCCTTCGCTGTTTTACCCTGTTTGTACCATTCACGGCGGAAGTTGAACATGCTGAGACAGATGCTCATCCAGACCACAACCATGGTAAATGCTGCAATACCTAGCAAGTTCGTGAAGATGGTTTCCGGGGCAAACTGTTCAGACAGCAAACCAGGCATACCGCCAATCATGGTGACAATGACTGCAATATAAGGTACACCACGCGCATTTAAGCGGGAAAATACTGCTGGTAACTGTTTGCTGTAAGACAATGACCACATCATACGGGATGCAGCGAATAGACCTGAGTTAGCAGCAGACAGCAGTGCTGTAATAATCACAAAGCGGATAATATCTTCGGCATAAGGAATACCAATATGCTGGAATACTGTCACGAATGGACTGCTACTGACACCTTCAGCTGCCAGACCTGCTTCTTGATGCGGAAGAAGGGAGGTCACCACAATAATTGTACCTACAAAGAAAATCAGTAAGCGGAAAATTGCAGTATTAATTGCTTTCGGTACATTTTTGGCTGGATCTTTAGTTTCACCAGCAGCCACACCAATCAGTTCAGTTCCAGAGAAAGCGAAGTTTACAATCAGCATGGTTGTGAAGATTGGAAATAAACCTTCGGGGAACCAGCCTTGAGCTGTCAGGTTACTGAATAACGGAGCAGTTTCCTGTCCTTGGTAGCTTACTACACCAAAAATAGCGAGTAGGCCAAGCAGGATAAAGGTCACAACAGTAACGACTTTCACCAGTGCCAGCCAGAATTCGGATTCAGCAAACCAGCGAGTGGAAATCATATTCAGTGCGAATACGAAAGCACCAAAGATCAGTGTCCACATCCACATGGAGCTATCCGGGAACCATTCCTGCATTAATAAAGCTGCAGCGGTAAATTCAGTTCCCAGGGTTACTGACCAGGTCAGCCAGTATAGCCAGGTAATGGTGTAGCCAGTCCCTGGTCCAATATAGCGTTTGGCATAGGCGCCAAATGAGCCCGATTCGGGCATATGAACGGCAAGTTCACCCAGACATAGCATAACCATGTAAGCGATGATCCCGCCAAGGAGATAAGCAAGAATGGCACCTACAGGCCCCGTTTGTGCAATGACTTCACCCGAACCTAAAAATAGGCCTGTTCCGATTGCGCCGCCAAGCGAAATCATGACCAGATGTCGAGTACTCATAGCGCGTTTTAAAGGCGCAGAATTGCCCTGATGCGTAGCATCATTCGGAGATGAGTGCATAGGAGTCAAAAAATAAAAGAATGAAGCGGGTTATTGTAGTGAAAAACTACAAATCTGCAACGTATTAATATGGATTATGTATAAGACTTGATCGTGTGCGATCAGATAATGGCGTCCCTACGGGGATTCGAACCCCGGTTACCGCCGTGAAAGGGCGATGTCCTAGGCCTCTAGACGATAGGGACGTTGCGAGGTGATGGCTATATTAAGGACTCAGCCGGACTTTGTCAAAAGAGTTTTTACTAAAATGTATTTAACAGTTTAAACATTAGGCAAAACAAAAGCTTTATTTTATTAAGGTGTTATTTTCTGAACGGATTTACCAGATATGAAAAAATAAACCCAATCGGAATTGGGCTTATTAAAGAAATTATTTCAGTTCAAAAGTTTAGAACTTAAGCTTTTTGATGATAAAGCCAGTAGTAACTTGCATAGCATGCTGTCATAAACAATAAACAGCCAATAAAACCAGAGAGCATTTCAGGGTCAGCTGCCATACTCAGACCGGTTGCAGTACAAGTTACAAAACCTAGAATGGGAACTAAAGGGAACCAAGGTGTACGGAATTTTAGTTCAGAGACACTATGACCAGACTTCAGCCATTGGCGACGGAAATTAAACTGGCTCCAGCAGATGCTCATCCAGACAATCACCATGGTAAAAGCGGCCACGCCCATTAGGTTTTTAAAGATGACATCAGCGCCAAACTGCTCAGAGAGCAGACCAGGCAAACCGCCAATCATGGTGACCGAGACTGCTACATAAGGCACGCCGGATTTACTGACTTTAGCAAACAGTCGCGGTAACTGGTTTTGTGAAGACAATGCCCACATCATACGTGAAGCGGCATAAAGGCCAGAGTTTGCAGTCGACAGCAGTGCAGTGATAATTACGAAACGGATAAAGTCTTCCGCATATGGAATACCCATTTCGGTAAACACGGATACAAACGGACTGCTGCTTAAGCCCCCATGACCACCGACCTGTAAACCCGCATCGGTATAAGTCAGCAGCGAGCTAATCACGATAATGGTCCCGACAAAGAAAATCATCAGACGCCATACCGCAGCATGAATCGCTTTCGGTACATTTTTCTCAGGATTTTCGGTTTCACCGGCAGCGATCCCGATCATCTCGGTACCATTAAAGGCAAAGTTCACGATTAGTAATGTGGTGAATAACGGAATTAAACCGTTTGGCAGCCAGCCATGTTCAGTCAAATTATTGAACAGTGGCGCAGATTCATAACCTTGGAACGGAATAAAACCAAAGATACAGGCAAAGCCCAGAATAATGAAAATCAGTACAGTCGCGACTTTCACCAGCGATAGCCAGAATTCTGATTCGGCAAAGGTACGGGTTGAGCTTAGATTGGAGAGCAGAACACCTGCAGCAAAGATCAATGTCCATAACCAGATCGAAGTTTGCGGAAACCATTCCTGCATCAGAATCGCAGCGGCAGTAAATTCGGTACCCAAGGTGGCTGACCAGCCCAGCCAGTACATCCAGGACACCATATAGCCTGTACCCGGTCCAATATAATGGGTTGCAAAGGCACCAAAAGAACCAGACACAGGTAAATGTACGGCCAGTTCACCGAGGCAGAGCATTACCATATAGGCGATCAAGCCGCCAATAATATAGGCCAGTACCGCGCCTAAAGGCCCAGCTTGTGAAATCACTTCACCGGAACCCATAAACAGGCCGGTACCAATTGCACCACCAAGAGAAAGCATGATCAGATGACGTGTGCCCATGGCACGTTTTAACGACGGAGTTTGGCCCTCAACAGACGAATGCTGTGAAGGTGGAGAGGGAGATTGCATAGCTCAATTAAAAGGAGAGATTTAAAAAAAAGTATTTTAGTTTTAATTATGTGAAATATCACATAAATTGGAATTTCCTCATAAAATTCTTCTTTTAATTTGAAAAATAAATATTTGCGAAGTCTCTTAAAAACTAGTGATCTGGGGTCTGGTATTGCTCAGTTGATGTTTTTTTCAGCTGGTGCAGTTTTTGTTTGACTCTCAGTAGTTTTATCATCGCGACTGATCACATAAATATAAAGCACTGAAGGTGCCAGAATGAGTAAAATAAGCAAGATTTTCTTTAGCATGGGAAAATTGATCAAAACCTAACATCCACTTGATTATAGCCTAAGCAAACGAGAAAGTGCACCAAACTCAGTCATACGGAATTTATAACAATAGGATTGAAAGCAATAATAAGAAAAAGAGTTTTCTTGGAAAAAATGAAAGAAGAGTGGGGGAAATAAGATGGCGTCCCTACGGGGATTCGAACCCCGGTTACCGCCGTGAAAGGGCGATGTCCTAGGCCTCTAGACGATAGGGACGTTTAGAAGATGGCGGTATCTTATTGATCCGCCACCAAAGTGTCAAGCAGGTGAGGTGCGAGTTTGTTTAAAATATAGCAAAACAGTTCCGCAGTCTTTTGCGTATCGTATAACGCAGAGTGTGCTTCTTTGCCATCAAACTCAATCCCGGCCTGAATACAAGATTTAGCCAGAACCGTTTGACCAAACATCACCGCACTTAAAGTTACGGTATCAAACACAGAAAAACTGTGGAACGGGTTCTGGTTTTTGGTTCCGGTACGGGCAATTGCTGCCTGTACAAAGCCCAAATCAAAATGCGCATTGTGACCGACCAAAACAGCATGCGTACAATTTTGCTGACGACGCACTTCATTGACCGATTTAAAAATACGTTTTAACGCGGTTTTTTCATCTTCAGCCATCGCGATCCGCATCGGATTTGACGGGTCGATCCCGATAAATTCCAAAGAGCGGCGATCCAGGTTGGCACCTTCGAAAGGATTGATATGTGCGTGGTAAGCTTCACCGGGCACAAACTGGCCATCTTCATTATAAACAATTGGAATGGCCGCAATTTCTAACAAGGCATCAGTCTGTGCATTAAAGCCTGCTGTCTCAACATCGACAACAACAGGCAAAAATCCACGGAAACGCTGACCAATGACTGGAAGAGTTTCATTTGTCACATTTTTCTCCATTGAATGGTTTTTCCTGCATATAGCGGAACGATTTGCTCACCATCCAAGTAGTCTAGACTTTCAGGAATAACTTGATCTTCTTTGACCAGCGTAATGGTTCTGGTATTACGTGGGAGGCCGTAGAAATCTGCACCAAAGTGGCTGGCAAAACCTTCTAGGCGGTCGATTTTACCTACTTGATCAAAGGCCTGAGCATATAACTCAATTGCAGTCGGAGCACTATAGCATCCTGCGCAGCCACACGCATTTTCTTTGGCATTTTTTGAGTGCGGTGCACTGTCGGTGCCTAAGAAAAATTTAGGATTACCGCTCGTTGCCACTTCAAGCAACGTTTGCTGATGCGTCTGACGTTTTAAAATTGGCAGACAATAGAAGTGCGGCTTGATCCCACCAACCAGCATATCATTACGGTTAAACAGTAAATGCTGTGGGGTAATAGTCGCAGCCACATTACGATCCTGTTCCAGTACGAAATTAGCTGCCTCGCTGGTAGTAATGTGTTCCAGAACCAGTTTCAGTTTCGGGAACTGTTTTAGTAATGGTGCTAAGACTTCATCAAGGAAACGTTTTTCACGGTCAAAAATATCGACATGATTATGCGTCACTTCACCGTGCAGCAATAAAGGCACC
The DNA here is from genome assembly GCF_046635365.1 of Acinetobacter sp. NIOH-H-8. Taxonomy (NCBI): domain Bacteria; kingdom Pseudomonadati; phylum Pseudomonadota; class Gammaproteobacteria; order Moraxellales; family Moraxellaceae; genus Acinetobacter; species Acinetobacter sp. NIOH-H-8. Next base: position 66,380 of record NZ_JBHDVN010000012.1, on the reverse strand, counting down.
TGATGCTCTTCAAGCTGTTCAATGACTGAATATACTTTACGAATGTCGCTTACACCGCTATCCGAGTTGGTGGTTGCGCCAGCAGGGTAAAGTTTAATAGCATTGACATGCTCAGAATCTTTAATCTTTTTGACTTCACTTGGAGAGGTATTATCTGTGAAATACAGCACCATGCGTGGATCAAAATCGCTACCTTCAGGAACATGCGCCATAATACGTTCACGGTAGCTTAATGCTTCTTCCACAGTTTTAACCGGTGGAACAAGGTTCGGCATACAGATGGCGCGGGAAAACTGTTTAGCTAGATCAGGAACGGTGCGTTGCAGAGCGTGACCATCACGCAGGTGGGCATGCCAGTCGTCTGGCTGGAGAAGGGTAATCGTATTCAAGGCGAATTCAATCGGAGAAATAAAACAAATGATAATGCATCTATGCCTAAAATGGTAACGAGAAATATATACAAAATAAGGGATATCTATAAATTAATTTATAAAAGTATGATATTTTAAAATTAATAAAAAAATTACATAAATACTTGGCAATGGAATACAAGTACAATCTAGCAAAATTGCAAGATGAAAAAGAAAAAATAGAAGAATTAATCACACGGCAAAGTCAGCGTGTAGGCTCGGTTTTCCCTCAGAATCTGGAACAGGAGTTCTGGAGCAAAAACCTGGAGCGGGCACGTAAACATGTCGAAAAGTATGTCTGGGCAGGTGTACTGACCTATTTTATTTTTCTGTTGGTCATGGTTCCGACCGACTACTGGATTATCGATTCACAATATTTCGTACAAGATTTTGTGCGCTGTATGCTAGGGCTGATCAATGGTAGTCTAGCTTTACTTGCTTTTTATTTCTTCTCTTGTCTACCTAAAATCAAACGCTTTTTTCCGCAAGCTTCCATGCTGCTGATGTTCTGGATGATAGTCTCGACCTCCTATCTGACCATGTCCATTCAAACAGTAAGCTTGCAACATCAGTCGATGGCGATCATCACCATTATCTACATTCTGGGTTATATTCTGACCGGAGTAAAACCTTTACAGATGTTAATCACGGGGTTATTTGCTGCACTTTGTACAGTCTGGCTGTTATCCATATTATCGATCGACTTTAATGCGCTGGTCTTGGGACGGATTCTGATCGGCAGTAGCCTATTGGGATGTGTGATTAGTTATATGCTTTTTGCCCGTGAGCGAATGATTTTTCTCTATACTATGCGGGCCAGAATCAGTGAGAAAATTCAGCGGATTCATACCACAGAATTACTGCATTTAAGCCAGCATGATGAACTGACCAAAATCTCTAATCGACGAACTTTCGATGAAACACTGGATATCTTTTTTGAACGTTCCCGTCGTAATCAGCATGCTTTGGCGATTTTGTTTATCGATGTCGATCACTTTAAAAACTATAACGATTTTTATGGACATCAAAAAGGGGACGATGTCATTTCCAGTATTGCCTTTACCATTAAAAATGCGATCCGGCATATGGACTTTGTGGCCCGTTATGGTGGTGAAGAGTTTGTCGTACTGCTTCCGGAAACCGATGCGCATGGCGCCTATGCAGTGGCTTCCAATATCTTTAATGCAATTGAGCGTCTGGAAATTCCGCATGAGAAATCTGGTGTAGCTAACCATATCATCATCAGTTTGGGCATTACCGTTTATCGTGGTGAATACTTCATTGATAAGGATGCTTTGTTGGGAATTGCCGATCAGGCGTTGTATCGAGCCAAACAGCTAGGACGGAATCAGATTTATTATCAGTCGATCCGCACTGCAAATCCAAACAGTGTGAATACCTAAATCGAATCTATAAAAAAACCGCTCAGATGAGCGGTTTTTTTGACCTTAACAAGCTTATTTGTTTTTGTCTTTTAATTGAGGTACTGCAGAACCTGTACCTACTGCAAGTAAGCCAGAATCTGTATAGATACCCAGTTTCGCACGTGTATCTGTGATATCCAGGTTACGCATAGTCAACTGACCGATACGATCAGCTGGAGAGAACATAGAATCACCTTTCTCCATAGTTAAACGCTCAGCTTCATAAGTGAGGTTAGGAGATTCAGTGTTCATGATGGTGTAGTCATTACCACGACGCAGTTCTAAAGTCACAGTACCAGTGATAGCTTTAGCTACCCAACGCTGTGCAGTTTCACGAAGCATCAATGCTTGAGAATCGAACCAACGACCTTGGTACAGAAGACGACCTAAACGAAGACCATTGATACGGTATTGTTCGATGGTATCTTCGTTATGAATACCAGTGACCAGACGTTCATAAGCAATGTGAAGAAGGGCCATACCCGGAGCTTCGTAGATACCACGAGATTTCGCTTCGATGATACGGTTTTCGATCTGATCTGACATACCTAGACCATGACGGCCACCAATACGGTTTGCTTCAAGAATGAACTCAACTGGATCTTCGATACGTTGACCGTTGATTGCAACAGGGAAACCTTCTTCAAAAGTAATCGATACTTCTTCAGGTTTGATTTCAACTTCTTCTTTCCAGAATGCAACGCCCATGATTGGGTCAACGATTTTGATACCGGCATTCAGGTATTCTAGATCTTTGGCTTCGTGAGTCGCACCCAACATGTTTGAGTCAGTTGAGTAAGCTTTCTCTTTTGACATTTTGTAGTCAAAGCCATTGTCGATCAGGAACTGTGACATTTCTGCACGGCCACCTAGTTCGTCAATGAAGGTCTGGTCTAACCAAGGTTTGTAGATTTTCAGGTTAGGGTTAGTCAACAGACCGTAGCGGTAGAAACGCTCGATGTCGTTACCTTTATAAGTAGAACCGTCACCCCAGATGTTCACGTCATCTTCTTTCATTGCAGTTACCAGCATGGTACCTGTTACTGCACGGCCAAGAGGAGTCGTGTTGAAGTATGGAACGCCACCTGTAGAAATGTGGAACGCGCCACATTGAATTGCAGCAATACCCTCTAATGCAAGCTGTAAACGGCAGTCGATCAAACGTGCTTTTACTGCGCCATAAGCTTCAGCTTTTTTTGGAATCGCATCGTAATCGTCTTCGTCTGGCTGACCCAAGTTTGCTGTATAAGCATAAGGTTCAGCGCCTTTTTGTTTCATCCACAAAAGAGCTGCAGAAGTATCTAGACCACCAGAAAAGGCAATACCAACTTTTTTGCCTACTGGGACATTCTGCAAGATAGTTGCATTATCAGACATTGTTCATCCTATGATATGAAATAGGCACGCCAGAAGTGGTGGCCTGAAAAAACACATATTGCGTCAATTGTATCATTATTTTATTTAGGTTTGCTTTAGAAAAGAAAAACTCGTTTCAAAATCTTGATTCAATAGGCTTAGATAATCATAAAATTACCGTATTTTTGACAAACGCTTAAAAAATAGGAAAATCTGGGAAGATTCAATAACATCATTAAAAAAACATCTTCAGGATAGCCCTCATGAGCCCGAATATTCCTCCTTTACCTAATCTGCAACCGGCTGCCAAAAATGAAACCCTGTCGATCGTGCATGGAATTTATGCCGGTTTGCTGATTTTTAGTACAGTTGCATTTTTATATCTGGAATATCAGCAGTCGACGATTTCCATGTTGAGTCTGGGTATTGTGTTGCTACTTTTGGCTGTGCTGATTGTTTTGAACATTCAGGCTTGCCTCAAGGTAAAACAGGACAATGGTTCAGGACGCACCTTGTCCAGAATTATGGCGATCCTGATGCTGCTTAGTTTTCCCATTGGTACAGTACTCGGCGTAATTGCCTTATGGAAATCCAGCAAAAATCAATGGCAGCAATAAATTCACCATTAAGGTACAGCATGAATATCACAATTGGTATTTGTGCCTGAGAAAGCGGACCTGATAGTCATAAAAAGCCTCTGAAAATCAGTTAAAGTACATTGATAAGATTTAAGCTTTTAGCCAAATAAGAATCAGGGATATTTTATGACAACGACGCGCTATGCAAATATTTTAAAACCATTACATCTGGGTTTCACCACGATTAAAAACCGTGTGGTGATGGGATCAATGCATACGGGCTTGGAAGATCGTTTTTATAATTATCCTAAACTGGCCGCTTATTTTGGTGAACGTGCCAAAGGTGGTGTGGGTCTCCTGATTACTGGCGGGATTTCACCTAACCGTCAGGGCTGGTTATTGCCTGCTGGCGGAACCATGAATACCTTGGGCGATGTTGCACCGCATCGACTGGTTACGCATGCCGTGCATAAGCATGGGGCCAAGATTCTGTTGCAGATTTTGCATGCCGGACGTTATGGCTATCAGCCTTTTGTGGTATCTGCCAGTCCGATCAAATCGCCAATTTCACCTTTTAAACCACGTCAGATGTCTGAAAACCAGATTCTGGATACGATTCAGGACTATGTTAAAACTGCAAAACTGGCTAAAAAAGCGGGTTATGACGGCGTGGAAATCATGGGCTCTGAAGGGTATTTGATTAACCAGTTTTTAAGCCGTCATGTCAATCAGCGTACTGATCGCTGGGGCGGAGAAATTGAAAACCGCATGCGTTTTGCAGTGGAAATTGTTAAAGCGATTCGTGCTGAAATTGGTGAAAGATTTATTATCTGTTTCCGTTTGTCCTTGCTAGATCTGGTGCATGATGGCAATACTATGCAGGAAGTGATTACCGTCGCTAAAGCATTAGAGAAGGCTGGAATAACTTTACTCAATACTGGTATTGGCTGGCATGAAGCGCGTATTCCGACGATTGTCACTTCTGTTCCTCGTGCTGCATTCGTAGATTACACCGCAGAAGTCAAAAAGCATGTTGCTGTTCCAGTCATTGCATCGAACCGGATCAATATGCCAGAAACTGCTGAAGCGATTTTGGCATCGGGTCAGGCAGATATGGTGCAAATGGCACGCCCGTTATTGGCAGATGCATTTTGGGTGAATAAGACAGCAACCAATCGAGTTGATGAAATTAATACCTGTATCGCCTGTAATCAGGCCTGCCTGGATCATACCTTTAAAAATAAACGTGCTACCTGTCTGGTGAATCCACGTGCCGGCTATGAAACCGAACTGGTTTATGTCAAAACCAAAAAGCCTAAAGGCATCGCCGTAGTAGGTGGTGGAGTGGCAGGTTTATCCGCAGCTACAGTCGCTGCCAGCCGCGGTCATGATGTGACTTTGTTTGAAGCCACTAATGAAGTGGGTGGACAATTTAATCTGGCCAAAGTGATTCCAGGCAAAGAAGAATTTCACGAAACCATTCGTTATTTCAAAGTACAACTGGAAAAAACCGGGGTAGATGTCCGTTTAAATACTCGAGTAAATCGGGAACAACTGGAACGCGAAGGTTTTGATGAAGTCATTGTGGCTACGGGCGTTGTTCCGCGTGAATTGAAAATTACCGGTAGTGATGCACCTCAAGTCCTGTCTTATGCTGAAGTATTGCGCGGCGCACCAGTAGGAGATCGTGTCGCTGTCATTGGTGCCGGAGGAATTGGTTTTGATGTATCAGAATTTTTATTAAAGCCACCGCATCAGCCACAACCGCAACCTGTAGATGAATGGAAACGGGAATGGGGTGTAGATCTGCATGCAAATTATGTAAGTGAAGGCGGACTGCAGCCAGCAGAAGTCGAGCCACCTGTACGTGAAATTTATCTATTACAGCGTAAAACTACTGCTTTAGGAGCAGGCTTAGGTAAAACCACGGGCTGGGTTCATCGTGCCCAATTAAAAAAACATGGCGTACGCATGTTACGCGGTGTGCACTACAAATCGATTACGGATGAAGGTTTGTGGATTGAAGTGGATGGGCATGATCAATTGCTGCGTGTAGATACGGTCGTCGTTTGTGCTGGTCAGGAGTCAGTCAAAGATGTTATGCCTTCAGATGATCAAAAGACTCTAGCGAATTACCATATTATTGGTGGAGCAAAGCTGGCTGCTGAGCTGGATGCCAAGCGTGCAATTCGTGAAGGGGCAGAATTGGCAGCAAAATTGTAAGGATTTGATGAAACTATATGCAGTTGATGAGATTCACTGTAATTTTCACTTGTCAGTCGCCTAAAAGCTCCGTATTATTGCGCACATGGAAGCGTGGCAGAGCGGTTTAATGCACCGGTCTTGAAAACCGACGAGGGCTTATACCCCTCCGTGAGTTCGAATCTCACCGCTTCCGCCAGATACGGAAAACCCCGATCATTGATCGGGGTTTTTTATTGACTAAGTTTTATTTAGTTGAAAATTGTCTGATTTTTTAGATAAAGCAGATAGATAACCAACTAATTGATCTAATTTCTAAGATATTTTCTTATTAAAAAATGAATGAATAAAAACGAATGCATATATAGCTTTAATTTCTAAAATTTAATCTCAGGCAATTAGCTTAAGCCTAAATAAAAAGGTATGATCCAAATTTTTATCTGATAAGAGGATATAAAAATCTAAAGCTTATTTTATTGCTGTTATCAGTTTATTAAATAGAACATTTTTCATTATTAATTCGCTGAATGACTGAAACAGCTGAAAGTCGACTAGGATAGTAGGATAATTTTTTGTTCTTTTCGGCTTTCATTTATGTCGAATTTTAAAGTGCGAGTTAAAAATGGCAACTGAACCTCTGAATCCTAAACGTCCACTTTATATTCCCTACGCAGGCACTGCATTACTTGAACTCCCATTGCTGAATAAAGGCTCAGCTTTCTCCGTAGAAGAACGTATTCATTTTAATTTACATGGACTTTTGCCCCAAGTGATCGAATCGATTGAGGAACAAAGTCAGCGTTCGTATCAGCAATACTGCTCATTCAATGATGCAATCAATAAGCATATTTACCTACGTAACATCCAGGACACCAACGAGACGCTTTTCTATCATTTGATTGAAAATCACTTAAGCGAAATGATGCCGATCATCTATACGCCAACGGTAGGAGAAGCATGTCAGCATTTTTCCGAGATTTATCGCCGTCATCGCGGGGTTTTTATTTCTTATCCAGATCGGGATCATATTGAGCACATCCTGCATAACGTGAATCGAAGAAATGTCAAAGTGATTGTGATTACGGATGGAGAGCGCATTCTTGGTTTAGGTGATCAAGGCATTGGCGGAATGGGTATTCCAATTGGAAAGCTGGCTTTATATACGGCATGCGGTGGCATTAGTCCAGCCTATACCTTGCCAATTACTTTGGATGTAGGCACGAACAACGAGCAGCTGTTGAATGATCCGATTTATATGGGATGGCGTCAGCCTCGTATCACTGGTGATGAATATTATGAGTTTGTCGAAATGGTGATACAGGCGATTCAGCAAAGATGGCCCGATGCGTTGATTCAATTTGAAGATTTTGCCCAGCACAATGCCATGCCTTTACTGGAAAAATATCGTGATCGAGTATGTTGCTTCAATGACGATATTCAGGGTACGGCAGCTGTGGCAGTAGGCAGTCTGATTGCAGCTTCCTATGCGTCAAACAAACAATTAAAAGATCAGACCATTGCCTTTCTAGGAGCAGGTTCAGCCGGTTGTGGGATCGCTGAACAGATTGTGGCAAAAATGGTGGCGGAAGGCCTGACTGATGCTGAAGCGCGTAAGCGGGTCTTTATGGTGGATCGCTTTGGTCTTATTACCCAGAATCAGCCAAACCTATTAAATTTTCAGAGAAAACTGGCTCAAGAACCAGAAAATATTGCTGAATGGGGAAATGCCGAAGAGATTATTTCTCTATTGGATGTCATCAAATATGCAAAACCCACAGTACTGATTGGGGTATCTGGACAGCCGGGATTATTTAGTAAAGAAGTAATCACGACCATGGCTGAAAATTGTGAACATCCGATCATCTTTCCTTTATCGAATCCTACTTCTCGCGTAGAAGCTGTTCCAGCCGATATTATTCAATGGACCAATGGGAAAGCTCTGATTGCTACAGGTAGCCCATTTGCACCCGTTAATTATCAGGAACACATTTATACTATTTCTCAATGTAATAACTCTTATATTTTCCCGGGAATTGGACTAGGCGTGATTGCTTCAGGCGCTACACGAGTCACGGATAATATGCTGATGGCATCAAGTAATGCCTTAGCAGAATGCTCTCCAAAACTTCAAGACCCAACCGCCAATTTGTTGCCAGATCTGGATCAGATTCAGCATATTTCCAAGATTATTGCTCTAAGGGTTGCACAAGCTGCGGTTGAGGATGGCGTCGCTCCGAAAGTTGGTTCTGAGGTGCTGCAGAAAGCCATAGATGCGAATTTCTGGATACCGGAATACCGGGAATATAAGCGTGTGACCTTTTAATATTATTAGGGAAAGGGCAGTTTAAAATTAAGTAAAGCAGAGCGATGACATTGTTATTTCTCTGCTTTTTTTTGTTTGGAGAAAACGAAAGTACACTAAAATGTAAAAGTTTAACTCACTCAAGCAATATGGATTTATTTTATCAAGTCGTTGAAATTAAATAAAATATAATGAAAATTCTGTAAATAATAAAATAATATTTATAAAGTAATTAAATATATATATATATATAAGAAAACTTGATTATTTTAAATCTTCCTGTATACTGGCCTTAACTAGAAAAAAGTCTTGTTGCAAAAAATCTTCCTTAAGTATCGTCGTTTTATTCATAATCCTTCGTTTTATCCAGATTTTAAGTTCCATTCTTTATTATTTTCAAAGTTACAACTGGTCATTCAGATGACTAAAAATTATTAAAAATTAGTAGGTTTTATTATGTCAAACTCAAATATTGTTAAAGGTACTGTAAAGTGGTTCAACGAAACTAAAGGTTTCGGTTTTATTCAACAAGAATCTGGTCCAGATGTTTTTGCTCATTTCAGTGAAATTGCTAGTTCAGGTTTTAAAACCTTAATGGAAGGTCAGCAAGTTGAATTCAGCGTAGTTCAAGGTCAAAAAGGCCCAAATGCTGTAAATATTACTGCGCTATAAGTCTGTAGAATAAAAAAGCACGCATCAGTGCTTTTTTATTGTTTTAAATAAAAGTTAAAAAGCTTTTTCTAGATTGGAAGAAGTATAAAAATAGGATACAAGTTGTTAAAAATTAATGAATTAATTGCAAAATCTAAAAATGGTACAGAAATTATTGTTTCTTTGATTCCCTTGAATAAAATGCAAAATACACGTCAAGGTTTTAAGGAAATTGAAGTAGGTAAAAGAGTACTGCTTCAATCAGGAATCGAAGTTGACCTGAATCTAGACGGTCGTACATTTTATACATCTTTAAATCAATTATTTAAATTAAATCATAAAGTTATTTAATATTTAAATTATATATTGGCTAACCAATTTCTAGCCGATCTCTCTTATAATCATTACTAAAGGTTTATTTATGCTTAAGCAAAATATTAATGTGAAAGATCAATTCGGTGTTCAATACGTGATTCAGGCTACTGTTGACCCTGATTTTGTTCATACCCAATCGGATTCTAACGTTAAACATATTACGGTTGAAGGTGAAAATATTCGCCCAAGTTTTGAAATGTTTTTTCAAAGCACCATCAGCGGCAAAATTTTCAAAATTATTTAGTAGTCATATGACATGACCAAAAGTGAATATAAAAAATCCTGGTATCTTGCCAGGATTTTGTCTTTGAAATTATTCACTTCTTAATTAAACCTATTCATCGTCTTATAAATAAACCCTGAATTAATAAGCACATTTTAGTTCACACTTAAATCGACTTAGCCATCATTTCAGTGATCTATATTTTATATCTTCTACTACTTATGCTTTTAGGCATAAAACTATCATCAACCTATAAAAAATCTAATACACATCAAATCAGAGAGCCAATCAGAGTTAAAACCCGTCAAGGTTATTATAAGTTTCGTTGGTATGAACTTAAGTCATATAAATGACTGAGGATATACAGCTGATTTAAGGTGGTGAGCAAGGGCAGTTAAGTTTTATTTTTGCTAGGACATTCAGAAGCTAAGTATTTAATCTTTTATTTTTGAATATTTAATACTCAATAGATGATCATAAAGTCAGGAGTTTACTCTATGAATAAATGTATAAAATTACTCGCCAAAAAAAAATTAAGTATTACTTTTCTAGAGAGTGCATCAGCAGGTTACCTGGCTTACCGATTTTCCCAAAATAAATATTCTGGCGATATTCTATATGGCGGACTGGTGTGTTATGACATGGGTGTCAAAGAGAATATTTTAAAAATCAAACCTGAATTTATTAAAAAATATACCCCGGAATCTATGGAAGTCACGCAGGAAATGGTCAGAAAAGCCAAGAAAATGTTTTATTCTGATATTTATATTGCCTGTACAGGACTCTTAAAAAGAGGCGGGACAGAAACCAAAGAAAAGCCAGTAGGAACTTTTTTCTATGTAATTTCTTATAAGGATGAGCTTTATAGTTTCCGCTTTCTTTGCAGAGGAAAACCGAGAGAGAAATTAAAAAAACTGGCAAGAAATATCAATCTGAGCTTAATTGAAATCCTTGAGGGCAGTCGAGACAAGAAAAATAAGTAAATCGCTATTTATTTAGCTCTTGATGGTCGCTCATACACTAATCATGAAAATGCTCTGCTATAAAAAAATCCCAGCCGAAGCGGGGGGGTTATATTTGATCGATCAATTAATAAGGATAATTAGGGACAGGGCCATGCGTTGGAATGGTGAGCCATTGTCCTGTTGCTAACCGATTTGAACCGCCATCCGGTTGCGCATAGAAATATAAAGGTGCGGTAGGCAGATTAAGCATGGCGACTGAAGCATGTGCAGTTGCAGTGACAGGCAAGCCATAAAGTGCATAAAAATCTTTTAGGTCATAGCCCATGATTTTTGAACTGAGCACATAAATCAGGTCAGGGCGGCTCATGCTTTTCGCATTAAAGGCGCCTAGTCCCAGTTTATTCTTATCTGCTTGAGAAGCTTTACTTAAATCGATCTGATTATATAAACGTTGTGCCGTATTCAGTAAGCGTATAAATTCAAATACACCCTGAAGATCAGGTCGCGATTTACCTTGATATAAACGGGTATAGTTCATGGCCATCTGGATATGGAAGGCCTGCATCGATACATGATAGCCATCTTGCCATAAGCGTTTTTCCATTGCGGCACGCTGTGCTTCACCTGACAGACCAAGGCTTTGTGTATCCTTGATATTGGCATATAAAGTTGGGTGGCGGAAGTTGCTGCCATTACTGTCCTGAGCATATAGATGATATTTACGCATCATGCTTAGGCCTGCCAGAATGTTGTTATTACATTCCACTACGCAACCAACAGTTTTTCCGGTTTCAGTGGAAGGGAATATCATGGTTAAGACATCCTGAACAGTATTATGTCCCAGTTCATGTACCCAGCCCCAATCGGTATCAATGCCAGTTGAACCATCTGATGGATTTCCTGAGCACAGGAAGCCACAGGTCACAATCCAGCCCACAAAATGCTGCACATTCGGGGCACGATGAACTGTGCCGATACAATCCCAGCCTAATTCATTACAACGCTGTGCCGTACTGCTATCCAGTGGCATATTGTTATAACCGTTGGCAATGTGGTTGCTGTCAAAGATTACGCCCTTAATCTGATCCACATAGGTACGTGCTGATCGATCACCAATGGCTTTTAAAGCATAATCATTGGTCTGCTGAATTTCACCACCAACAAATTTAAAAGTGTTCCAGCCGAAGTTTCTACTTTGCAGAATGCTGGTGGCCTCGCTAATATCCGCTTCAGTGATCGTTTGAGTAAAATCATAATGCGCATATTTTGCTGCACCTTTGATTTTTAAGGTCACCACCGAGCCTGCTTTGGCATTGCTGTAATTCAACATCAATGGTCCACCGAACGGGCTGATAAAGTCATTGCTTTGGCTGGCATCTAATTTCACGGCGAAACTATTGGAACGGCGAGGACGTTTATAGCCGCCATCATCAAAGGGATTGCCCCAGGCACGTAAATAGCTGGTCTGGACTGAAAGCTGCGCACCTTGAGCATCAACAATCTCAATACTGACAGGCTTGCCCGGAATACTGGCACGACCAATTGCGGTAATTCCGCTGCCTTGCGGAATGGTTACGGTAATGGTTTTGGCTTGCGCACTGACAGCCATGTTTTGTGCAAAGGCTGGCATATAATCGCCGGCACCGTTTGGATTCACCAATGTGGTTTTGCGTTTATAGTCCGTCCAGGAATCGCTGGCATAAGTACGCATAAAAGTCAGAGCATCGCTATTTTTCGATAGTCCGCTGTAATTCACGCCTGGACGCCAGAGATCTGCCAATAACACCAAGGCTTTTAGAATCTGATTATTATTTTTTGCGCTAAATGCAGTAATTCCTTGTGTATTTAAATTTTGTAGATTGGTAGAAGCTTTATTGATGGTTTGAATCAACGGATTATTGGCATTTAAATCACCTAGACGTGCCGCACTTGGTGACTTGAAATATTCCAGCATTTGGATCGTACTATCAATATCATTCACTTTATTCCATTGATCTGTGATAGAACGTCCTGAAGACATGAGTAAAGTATCTTGGCCACGCCAGTAATTATTATTGGTCTCAATCTTCAATGCCGAAAAGATTTTTTCCATCGGTGTAGTGACGTTATAACCCATTGCCTGGAAATATATTGGCTTACCTGCCTCCAGATATTCCTGAATCAAGCTGGATTCAAAATTATTGGCGCCAATATTACTGCCTAAAATCATCAGGTCAGCATCTTTCCAGCAGGTATTGGTTTGATCCAGTACATTACAATGTAGAAAGGTAACTTTAACCCCTAAATGCTGGGCAAAATATTTTCTATCATGCTCAGGTTGGTTTGTGCCAGACCATTCACGGTAAGTTTTAGTTCTTGTTTAGGCTGTGCTTGTGTTTTCCCCGTCAATAGCCAGCGAAAACCATTATTGAGCACGGGTGCAAAATCTACCACGTCAGGACTATTCGCTGAGATTCCCCCAAGCATATTCTGGCCAAAAGCCAGCGCACGGCCTTTACTGATTTGTGATGCGACTCCCAGACCACAGCCTTTATTCGCCTGCTGACTTAAATTCCAGCCGCAGGCTTAATCTGAAACTGCGATTGGCAAAGCTGCGCTTAAATCATAAGGATAAAAATTAATCGAAGCAGTTGGCGTAAATTGCAGTTGAGGTTGCAAAACTTTGCCATTCGAACTGGTATAGAGTGAGGTAATTAAACCCTTTTGCCATGTTTGTTGTTGCTTGGCGAGCTGCAAGGCCCAGTCTAACAATGTGGTGGAATCTTGCTGAATCAAAGGTCGGGCATCACCTGTACTCAATGCCTTATTAATCCGGGTGGTCGTTGGCGTTTGTGGATTTAAAGGTGGTGTACTGCCATCAGGTGTTTCTATAGGTGAGGGGGATGATTCCTCGTTATCAGGTGGATGGGTTGTTGATGGTGGATTAACAGCAGAATCTGGTGTTTCTGCTGGAGAAGATGTTCCGCTACTGCCGCCTTCACCACAGGCAATCAGACTGATCGATAGCGATAAGGTCAGTAAGGCTGTTCTCAACCTCAAATAATTTTTTTCCACAATTTTCCCCAAAGTATAACCAAAAAGACGATATTATTTTTAAAGTTGTCGTAAATATCAGATGAGAATTATAGAAGTAAGTGGCGGTAAAATAGAACTAATATTTAATTTAAGTATATGTTTTTTAATGATAAATAATTATTGAAAAATAATATTTAATGTGGTGCGGATTGAGTTAATTTTTATTTGTTTTAATTAGGCCGCAGTTTAAAAATAGCCACAACCCGAGCTGAAATTTTATGGTCTATCAGTTTTGACTTCGAACTTGAGTAGGGCCAGCGCAATTCTTTCTACATGTTGATAAGCCGATTGTTCTAACTCTTCACCAAAAATATCCGGATCAATTTCCTCATAAGACCAGTCAATATTTTGGTGCTGCTTCATCAAAGCTTCCAGATGCTGCAAGAAGCGATTGCCATCCTGACAAATAGTGACGCCAGTATATAAAAATAGACGTCCATTAGGATTGAGTCGCTGTAAACCCTGTTTGATAATCTTAAAAGACAATTCATTGCCATCCAGTTCATTGCCTCCATGACGGTATTGCCGTTGATCTGGATCAATTAAATAAGGAGGATTGGCAAAAATCAGGTCAAACTGACCTTCAAGACCAGAAAATAAATTACTTTGCACAGGATGAATCGTATCAAAACCTGAAAAATCGATATTAATCTGGCTATAGAGAAGGGCTTTAGGATTCAGATCTGCGACAAAGATTTCCTTATGATCAGGAAAATGTTTAGCTATATGAATTGCAGCAGCAGAAGTGCCACAGCATATTTCAGCCGCCCGTTTAAAAGAATTGGCCTGGAAAGATAAATACTGCTTTAAATGATAGGCAAAACGGTAAGTATCAGGACCAAAAAAAACAGCGTCCTGTTGGGTCGTAGGAAAGGCTGAATGAATAAATAATTCGTCTTCAAGTGAAGCGGCTCTGATCAGACTTTTATATGTATTATCCTGAACTTCTAGAAGCTGATGTTCTAATAATAATGAAAAAAGAACAGGATCAAGATCAGTAATTGTAAATTCCAGATTCCAGCCAAAGATATCCTGTAGGGTTTTCTGTTTATTTTTTTCGCTTCTTTTGCGATCCAGAATCCGTTGATGAGAAAGTGGGGTAATGGCGGTAAACTGATATTGCTGTTGTTTTAAAAAATTTAATAGAAAGTGCAGAGCTTGTTGCTGGCTGCTTTGGATTTCTAAAATCTGGTTCATTAGATGTGCTCTTCGGTTTATTCAGAATAAATGAAAAGGTGCATACACCTGTTTTAACCTATACAAGATAATGACCAGAACAGCCATTCGCTATATTGATTCAATCAAAATGGATCATATTAATCTTCGCCCAAAATTTACTGTTGTTCGGTAAAAAACTGATGTGAATTGGTTTAATTTGTATAGTGGGATATTAAAGCTCACATCCTCGTAAGGAGTGAATCACTTTTATTTTTATATGTTTTCTATAAAAATGCCGACTGATCAAAATGATGAGTCGGCATAGACTGAATATAAATAGAAATTTTAATGAGCAGCTTCTGGTAAATCAAACCAGATCACTTGAGCATCTTCAATCGCCTTAATTTCTGCATCATCCATAAAGGCAATCGCACCACCAGCTTCAACTGTATATTCTGCAATTTGTACTGAGCCAGAAATCACATGTACATAATTGATATGCTGAGTCGCTTTGATGTCCAGACTTTGGCCTTTATGGATCACTGCGGTTTTGACTTCTGCATTTTGACGAATGTGCATGGGTGCATTGTTATTCGGTCCACAAATTAAATGCCATTGATTTGGTTGTTCTTTTGCGTCCAGACGAATTTGCTGATAATTTGGCTGAGCATCATGTTCATTCGGAATGATCCAGATTTGCAGGAGATGCACCTGTTCATCGCCCTGGTTCATTTCACTATGACGTACACCGGTTCCAGCACTCATCAGTTGCCATTCACCTGCTGCAATACCGCCATGATTGCCCATACTGTCCTGATGAGTAATCGTGCCTTTCAATACACAGGTCAGGATTTCCATATTGTCATGCGGATGGGTACCAAAGCCCTGATGTGCATCAATCAGATCATCATTAATAACGCGTAATGCACTCACGCCCATATAGTTCGGATTGTACCAGTTGCCAAATGAGAAGCTGTGTTTAGACTCCAGCCAGCCCATTTTTACATGACCACGATTTTCACTTGGATGTAGAAAAGCTTTCATGAATTTATCTCACTTTAATTTTTAACTTGAGATCATCATAACGTTGTTTTAATTCTTAAAAAATTATAAACAGGCGACAGATCATTGCATTTTTGCAACGATATAAGAGAAAGCAGGTATAAAAAAGCCCACTCGTAAGCGGGCTTAGGTATTTAAATAAAGATTATTCAAGGAAACGGACAGTTACGCCTGATTTCACTTTACGGCCTAAATCATTCGCATCCCAGTTAGTCAGACGGATACAACCATGTGACGCAGTTTTAGAGATTGCAGATGGATTTGGCGTACCATGAATACCAAATGATTTTTTGCTTAAACCGATCCAGATATTACCTACAGGACCGTTTGGACCAGGTGGTAAAGAAAGTGGTTTCTTGTTGTTGCCTTGAACAAAGTTAGATGGTGAGTAGCTATACCATGGGTTTTTCGCTACGCCAGTCACTTTATAAGTTCCTGTTGGCGATGGAGTACTCGAACTACCAATCGTTGCAGGGAAAGAAGCGATCATCTGGTTACGGCTATTGAACAGATAAAGCTGCTTAGCACCTTTATGCGCCACAATTAAATGAATATCTTCAGGAACTTCATTGCGGATATTGGCAACAATCAGCTTTTCCCCAGCTTTTTTGAAGGTAGCTTTTGGATTTAACTTTTTCAAAAAGTCTTCATCCATATGGAATTTTTCACCCAGCATTTCAGTTACGCGAGTGTAATACAGACCTTTCATTTTTGCCTGTAAGGCATAGTCAGAAGGAATAGACTCGGCATAAGGACCTTTCAGGTCTTCTTCAGTGATGGTGTATTCCACAAAAGCAGGCTTAGAACCTTGTTTAGCCAATAGGGCATCCCAAGTTTCCTGAGTTAACGTACCTGTTGGTTTAATACCATTCATTTGCTGGAAAGATGCGATCGCTTTCAAGGTATTTTTACCGCTAGTACCGTCAATCGCACCTGGAGAAGCATGGGCATTATTCAACATGACATGCGCACGTGCATACACCGGAAATTGGCCTTTACCAATATCTTCATACCAGCTTGCATTATTAAGGCCATCTAAAGTCCAAGATGCTTTCGCAGCAGCAGAATTCGTCGGTGCTTTAGTCTTGGTTGAAGCAGCACCGATATCGGCCGTCTGGTCTTCAGTATCTTGTAATACATCTAATGCTTCAGAAGCTTTCTTCAGATCTTGTTGTTCTTGAGCACTAATTCGAGTTTCTGCTTGTGCTGCCGAAGCTTCAGTCGCTAAAGGATCAATCGGATCCTGTACCGCAACATCAGTGACAACTTGGGGATTTAATGGTTGTTCAGCAGTAGACGCAGCGAAAACAGTACCTGCGAAAATGCAACCTAGACTCACAGCGAGCATTGTGCGAACGAACATGTAACTCAACCCTTAAAAATATTTCGTTAACTATGTGAAAAAACACTATAAGTATTACAGAAAAAATGTGGAGATGCAGTAGTTCTTTTGTGTAATTCCTCACATTTAATCACTTAACATGATCGGTTTTTAAAGTCATGAGAAGTTATTCAAAATGCAGTCATTTTGTTATGATGTGGGCAATATCAAAGATAGATAGGAAAGTGAATGACGACCTTAAAAAATGATCGTTTTCTGCGCGCATTGTTACGTGAACCTGTAGATACTACCCCTGTATGGATGATGCGTCAGGCAGGCCGTTATTTACCAGAATATCGAGAAACACGTGCCAAAGCAGGGGATTTCCTTTCTCTTTGCAAAAATACTGAATTTGCCTGTGAAGTGACTTTGCAGCCTTTACGCCGTTATGAGCTGGATGCGGCCATTTTATTTTCGGACATTCTGACTGTACCAGATGCTTTAGGTCTGGGTCTGTATTTTGAAGCAGGTGAAGGTCCGAAATTCCACAAAACTGTGCGGACTGAACAGGATGTGGCTAATTTACCCAAATTCAATGCCAAGTCTGACCTTGATTATGTAATGAATGCAGTGTCGACCATTCGTTCCGCTTTGGGTGGGCAAGTACCATTGATCGGCTTCTCTGGCAGTCCGTGGACCTTGGCGACATATATGGTTGAAGGGGGTTCGAGCAAAGACTTCCGCTTCACTAAAAACATGATGTACGCACAGCCAGAGGTTCTGCATGCTTTATTAGAACGTTTAGCAGATGCTGTGACTGAATATCTGAATGCCCAGATTGATGCAGGTGCTCAGGCAGTACAGATCTTTGATAGCTGGGGCGGGGCACTTGCTCATCGTGAATATATTGAATTTTCACTCAATTATATGCAGAAAATTGTGGCAGGTTTGCAACGTGAAAAAGACGGTCGCAAGATTCCAGTAATTCTGTTTACCAAAGGTGGAGGTCAATGGCTGGAGCCAATGGTTGCGACCGGTGCAGATGCTTTTGGTCTGGACTGGACTACACCGCTTAATGTTGCGCGTCAGACTGTTGCAGGCCGTGCCGCACTACAAGGCAACCTGGATCCGGCAACTTTATATGGCACTCCAGACGCGATTGCTAAAGCAACCAAGTTGATGCTGGATGATGCCTATGCTAACGGTGAAAAAACCGGTTATGTAGCCAACTTAGGTCATGGCATTACCCAGTGGGTGGATCCAGCCAATCCTAAAGTATTTATTGATACCGTACATGAGTACAGCGCTAAATACCTTTAGGATGTAAACCTTGATCGACTTTTTTAAATCAGGGTTTGAATTTATCTATAAGGCAGCTTCGGCTGCCTTATTTGGGATTCTGCTCCTGCTTGCTTTTGCACAAACCGCATCAATGGGTAGTGAACTTTTTTATGGTTTCTACCGCTATGACTATCTATTATTTTTTGCTTTACTGATTCAGATGGTATTGCTCTATACCAAACTGGAATCTTGGGCCGAAGCCAAAGTAATTGCCTTGTTCCATATCATGGCGATGGTCATGGAAATTTTCCTGACCCATCCGGCGATTGCATCCTGGCAATATCCGCAACCTGCAATTTTTAAAATACTGACTGTGCCTTTATTTGCCGGCTTTATGTATTCGGCTGTCGGCAGTTTTTTTGCACGTTCTTTACGCTTATACCAAGTTTCATTTGAAAAATTGCCGCGCTTTAGCCATATGCTGGCCTTGGCAGTCTTGTCCTACATCAACTTTATGAGCAAATTTTTCATTCCGGACTATCGCTTGCTGTTATTTGTCTGGAGTGTAGTGATGTTCTGGAAAACCAGAATCTGGTTTCAGTTGAATCAGCATGCTTTTCAGCTGCCGATGTTACCTGTCCTGTTGATTTTGGCCTTTATTATCTGGGTGGCTGAGAACATCAGTACGTTTTATCAGATCTGGCTATATCCAAGCCAGGTAGAAAAATGGCATATGGTCGGTTGGGGCAAGCTTGGTTCCTGGTATTTACTTTTATTGCTCAGTCTAGTGCTGGTGTTAAAGATTCTAGGACAGCGTAATTCTCAAGGTAACTGGAGCCTAAAAACCCGGTAAAACTATTCTGTTTATCTTTATGTAAATTGGACATTTTTTCATTGCGCCAAATTAGACTTCCCGCTACTCTCCTGAATGTGTAATGAAGATTACATCATTAGCGTAATAACAAAAGATGCATGAGAATAACCGGAGAATAAGTATGTTAAAAAAGATTATGCTCGCTGTGGTATTGGCAACGGGTTCTGGTATGGCGATGGCGGATAGAGATGTAGGTTGTGGTATTGGTAGCCAGGTATGGGCAGGCCAGTCAGGCATTATTCCTAAGCTGCTTGCAGGTACAACAAACGTGCTGTTTACTAACCAGTGGCTAGGTATTACTTTCGGTACTTTAGGATGTAGCCAGGGCGGTACAGTAACGGCTCAAGTTGTGACTTTTACCAATGAAAATGCCGAAGCATTGGCACGTGATATGGCAGTAGGTGAAGGTGAAAGCCTGAATGTACTGGCTGAACTGCTAAATATCAGGGCAGAAGACAAAGCACGTTTCTTCACTGTATCTAAGCAGAATTTCTCTGAAATCTATTCAGAAGAAAATCAGAATACTTTACAAGTATTAAGTACTCTACAAACAGTCATGGCTAAAGATGAAGTATTAAAAGCTTATATCTAAGTATCGCTGTAAAAACCCTGCTGTCCTGGCAGGGTTTTCTTATAAATAAAAACTGAAAAGAACCGTAGACTGAATGAAATATGCTTTTTTGCTCTCAGCCTTGCTGTGGAGTCCGCTAAGTTTTGCATCCGAAATTTCTCCAGATATTCACGCTTATCTAGAACAAGCCACACAAAAAAAATTGCACCAGACTTCGACCTGGAAGCGTTTGATGTATGCCAATGCTGAAGGAAAAAGTGAAGTTAGTTATGCTGGCTATTTCCTGGCAAAGCAGGGCAAGACAGAGCTGCAACTTGAATTGGAGCAAAATATACAGGCATTGTTTGAGCCCGCAGAACCCAATCAGTCTGTACGATGTAAATTCCCGGCACGTAGTCAGTGGTTAATGCAACAGCTGAATATTTCTGAACAGCAACTGCCTGAAGCGAGTTGCCCGGATTTTGATCGCTGGATGAATGAAGTCAAGCCTTATCAGGCGACCCTGATTTATGCCACCGATTATATGGGCAATCCCAGTTCCATGTTTGGTCATACTTTGCTGCGTCTGGATCCCAAAGACCAGCAGCAACTGAATCTGGTTTCTTATGCAGTCAATTATGCTGCTACAGTTGATAGTAATGATAACTGGTCCTTTGCCTGGAAAGGGCTGACCGGACAATATCCGGGTGAATATTCCTTGATGCCATATTACCGCAAAGTCAAGGAATATGGTGACTTTGAAAGCCGTGATTTATGGGAATATGAACTTAATCTGACGCCTGAAGAAACCGGGTTTCTGGTGAAGCATCTCTGGGAAATGCAACAGGTAAGTTTCCCTTATTATTTCATTAATGATAACTGTGCCTATCGTCTATTAGGGCTTTTTGATCTGGTGCGTCCTGAACTGAACTTGCAGCAGCAATTCGATACCGCCGCGATTCCGGTCGAAACTTTAAAAGTTGTGGAACAGCAGGGACTGATCAGGCAGAAGATTTACCGCCCGGCACTGGAAACCCAATTGCTGGCTCAAGCTCGGCAACATGGCAAATCCTTGGCAAAAACTGCGCATCAGGTGGCTTATGCAGAAACCTCTGAAATGGAAGCCATGCTGCAACATTATCCGGCTGAAGATCAGGCCAAGATTCTGGAAATGGCCTATGACCATTTATATCTGGATTTTCTTCGTCAAGAAGTCGATGAATCTTTTGCCCAGCCGCGCTTTCGCAAATTATTGGGCCTAAGAAGTCAGCTGGCGATAGACAAACAGCGTCAGCAGCCAGAGCGTCCAAAAATAGATCCGGTTCAAAGCCATCATGCCCGAAATATCGTTCTTGAAACTGGGCAAGTACAGGGTGAGACTTTTGTGCAGCTCGGTCATCGTCAGGCTTATCATGACTTTATGGATCCGCAAGGCGGACTGCGTACAGGAACACAATTATTATTCCTGGATGGTGCATTGCAATACCGTGATGACCGCGTGAAGCTGGAGCACCTGAATCTACTTACAGTGAATTCCTATAACCCGATCAATGCATTTAAAGCGCCGTTATCTTGGGGTTTTAGTTTGGGCTGGAAACAGGAAGCACTGGATCAGCATGGCCAGTTTAGTACCGAGCAGCAGCATGGCGTAGCCAATTTTCAGGTTCAGGGTGGCTATAGCTGGGCAAATGAAGCACGTGAACATCTCTGCTATGTGCAGCTACAAAATCATGTGCAGGCCGGAAAAGCGCTTGACAAAGGATGGCGTGTCGGTATGGGGCCAACGGTGGGTTGTCAGAATATCTGGACGGATCAGATCAATAGTCTGGTACAGGTGGAACTGCCGTATTGGGAAGATTCTCATCAGTGGCAACTGAAGTTGAAAAACCAGTTGCAATATGCCTTGAATGCACAAAATGCCATTCGGGTGGGCTGGGAATATCAGCAACAGGAATCGAAAGGCTGGGAAAAATGGAGTCTGGGCTTAGTCCATTATTTCTGATTTGGTTAACATAACCTCGAATATTGAGTAAATTAATTTTATAGATCAAATGACTTGTATTTGAATGTTTAAAATAAATTCATGTTCGGAGACTTCTACCGATATTATCAAAGATTGTATTCAGTAATTGGGTTAAAATGCCTGAATATTGTTGTATTTGTCACATAAGATCACTGCGAATCGCAAAGTATCGGGAAAAGTTATATGAATAATGAGTGTATGGCTATGCTCGCGGAGCAGTGGGAACAGAACTGTCAAAATTATTCATCGGATGATTTGCTACACGCATTTCAGTTTATTCAAGACCACTCTTCGGTACTGGTAGAAGAATTCTATAAAAATATGCTTCTGGAAGAAGAAGCATCTCAATATTTTACCGATGAGCTGATTCAGCAGCGTCTACGCGATACTTTACATCAGTGGCTTTCAGAAAGTTTTAGTGTGGCGCTAAATAAGCGTTATGCAGAGGCCGTGCAAAAACAGAATATTGTTGGACATGTGCATGCACGGGTCGGGATTCCATCCTGGCTGATTATGCGCGGTGTACGAGAAATTCAGCGCAAAATATTTGAATTGCTAAGTTTAAATCCGCAGCCAAACATGCTAACTACCTGTAGTTATATTGTACAAATCATGGGGTTTGCCACAGAAATTATGTGTCGTTCCTATGAGGCGAAATCAGTTCAGAATCAGGAAATGAAGCACAGTTACCGGGTATTTTCTGCAATGCAGGATGTCGCGGTACAAAAAGATAAGCAGCGCAGTTCATTGCTGGATTGGGAAAATGAGCTGATGTTCAAGGTCTTTTCTGGCACTACGGGCATTAGACATCAAATGCTGTCCAAGTCAGAATTTGGCTTATGGTTTATTCATAAGGCGTCTTATGCCTTTACCGGTTCCGATCAGGTCGATTTAATTATCGAGCGAATTTATCAGATCGATACGCTGAATCAGGCAGTGCTGGAATGTACTGAAAAAGATCAGATGCTGAATCTGATTCAAAGTATTCGTGACTTAAACCGTGAAATACAGCACTTGGTCGATCAATTATTCCAGGTTGCAGATTACATCGAATCTGGAAATGACTCTCTAACCCAGTTATTGAATCGCCGTTATTTAAATACCATTATTTCACGTGAAATCAATTTCTCTCGTGATAACCAGACACCATTATCCTTGCTAGCGATTGATGCCGACTTCTTCAAAGCCATTAATGATAAATATGGTCATGCAGCCGGCGATCTGGCCTTAAAATTTATTGCTGATGCCTTACAGAAATATATTCAGGGCAGTGACTATGCATTCCGTGTCGGTGGGGAAGAATTCCTGCTGCTACTAGTCGATTCCGATGAAAGACGCGCACTGAATATTGCTGAAAATATCCGTACATATGTAGAGCATGGCTTGATCAATACGTCTCAAGGACAGCAATTTAGACTCACGGTTAGTATCGGCTGTGCGTTATTTGATGGTCATCCGGATTACCAACGATTCCTGGATGCCGCAGATGCTGCACTGTATATGGCTAAAAATACAGGGCGTAACAGGGTCTATCTGGCGCAACCTTCTCAAATTCAGGGCACACAAAAAGCGTCTGTCTAATTTAAAATTTGCTGCTGAATCGCAGCCTGAAATTGCTGTTTTTGCCGTACATATTCGGGATGGACTTTGGCTTTATCCCATTTTTGTTTAAATATTTTCGCTGCAGCAGCTTTAACCGGATCTTCAGAACTGCGCGGCAATTCCTCACGCCCATGCGCACCACTTAAACCCTTTTTATCATCTGGAACCGGACCATCGTATTTTTTGCCGCCTTTATGATTGGCATAACGTCGGGCGCGGGTATAACCCATTTGTAAAAACTTGCGTGCCATATCGGCCCCGACGAAATCTTCATGTTTTAAATATTCTAGAAACAGGGCATAAATTTTTTCACTACTGGCTTGGGCTTTTTCAGCATCTGCAAAACGCCAGTGGGGCAGAATTTCCGACTTATAAGGCTCTACTAAAAGCACGCCTTGCTCACCGTGTCCGATCCGGTATAAGTCCGGCCGTTTACGGAAATCAATTTTCTTAAAATCCAGACTATAGTCAAAACTATTTGAATGAACACGTGAAGGGCGTTTAGGCGGACCAGGCTGCTTTTCACTCATGGCTGTTTCCAGAATTTATATATTTGGATCATGCAGCTTTCTAAACAAAAGGTCTGTATTTAAACATGGCAGGAAATGTAGTCAGGAAATTAATTATGCAGCATCAATTTGTTTATTTTTAAAACTAGGGAAGTTAAGTTAATGAGACAACTTTTTGAAAAGAATGTAGGGATAAAATTTTAAGAAATTGAATGAATACGTAGAAAAGTTAAGGAATTGATTGCAAAATTCCTTAACTGATGAAGATATTGAATTCGTACTTATCTTTTAACTTTCTACCACGACATAATATTTTTTAACGGCTTCAACCACTTCAAAAGTGCCAATAAAACCGGGTGGAATAATGCCGGCTTCACCTGCTTTGATTTCAACAAAGGATTGTCTTTGAGCATCATGTAAACGGACGATCCCTTCGATTATCTGAAAGAATTCCTGTTTATTCTCGGCAAATACGATATTCCACGCACCCACTTCACATTGCCAGATTCCGCAATCCATATTGGGATGTTGATAGGCACTCTGGGTCAGGCGTTTAGGATTGCCTTTAACCAGCCGGTCTGGCCGAGGATAATCGATACTTTCTTCAGCTTGGCCTAAACCTTGACCCGCAATCCAAATAGATGACATTTTCGTAACCTCACCGTGTAAAAAAGCCCCAATATCAATTGAGGCTTTCATGTATGAATCTATATTAATAACTTTCTGGTACAGCGCCTAAAAACTCACGGCGGACTTCTTTATCGGTTTTAAAGTCACCGATAAATGACA
Source organism: Acinetobacter sp. NIOH-H-8 (assembly GCF_046635365.1). NCBI lineage: Bacteria > Pseudomonadati > Pseudomonadota > Gammaproteobacteria > Moraxellales > Moraxellaceae > Acinetobacter > Acinetobacter sp. NIOH-H-8. The sequence goes on along the minus strand of NZ_JBHDVN010000012.1, from coordinate 41,650 downwards.
CCGTACGCGTCGTCGATTCCTGTTTGCCAACACCACGCATCATCATACACATATGTGCTGAATCAATCATCACAGCCACACCACGTGCATTGGTGACTTCAGCAACCGCTTCTGCGATTTGCTGGGTCAGATTTTCCTGAATCTGCAAACGACGGGCAAACATTTCAGTAATTCGGGCAAATTTAGACAGCCCCAATACCTTGCCTTCAGGTAAATAGGCAATATGTACACGGCCATAAAATGGCAATAAATGGTGTTCGCAGAGTGAATAAAATTCGATATTTTTCACTAAAACCATTTCACGGTTATCTGATGGAAAAACCGCACTATTGGTCACTTCTTCCAGAGTCTGGCTATAACCTGAGGTTAAATACGAAAACGCTTTCGCAGCACGCACGGGCGTATCTTTGAGACCAGGGCGATTGAGATCTTCACCAACGGCAGTAAGAATGTTTGCGTAAGATTGCTGCATAGTCATATGACGTATTCACTTAAACTGAGAATGAACAAGGACGGCATTGTAGCAGAAATCTTTTACAATGCCTTATTTTGGGGGTAAATCCGCTTACTGTTTAAACTTTGGATTTTTTTCTGCACGTTTTAGCAAAACTAAAACTGCACCAGTGCCACCCTGTTTTTCAGGCGCACTGACAAAGGCCAGAACATCACGGTGCTGACGTAGCCAGCCGTTGACATAAGTTTTTAAGATTGCTTCTGGCCCTTTGCCATGTACGATCTTGATCACGTTCTGGTTTTCATCTTTAGCGATCTGGATAATCTGAAGCACAGCCTGACGTGCCTGTTCGACCGTACAACCATGCAGGTCGACAGCTTCGAACCAGCGCAGATTGCCTGCTTTTAAATCTTCAAAAACCTTATGCTGCAAGGTCGCAATGCGGTAGCTTAAGCTCGCTTGACTGCCAACCGGATTGAGCATGGCTTGAGTATCAGACAGGACGGTTTCATCGGTATGCATGGGGCCTTCGGCAGCAGCACGCTTGGCCAAAGTTTGCGCATCGACTTTTTTCTTGGGAGATTTTTCTATTTTCGCAATATTGCCGGCATCAATTTTTTGTACGCCTTGCATCTGCTTGCGAAATAGATCGAGGTCTTCCTCCTGTTCCTGCTCCGCTGTTTTCACGACAGGGGCAACAGGTTCAGCCTTAGGCTGAGGATGACTAATTTGCTTTTTAAGATCTTTGAGTAAATTGTACTGATCTTTAGAAAGCGAAGAATCGTGTTTGCTCATAATCTGGAAACGGGGGAGATACTGAATTTGGTAAATTATAGTCTTAAATGACTGAAAGGAGAAATGAATTGCACTAAATACAACATATCCCAAACCCAGCATTAATTTCTCAATAGTTTTCTAAGATTGTATAGCTTGATGAACTTTAAATAGAAAATAATTCATGAATATTCTCCTTTTATCATCTTAACAGTTGCCTCGATGGAACATCTCTCTTTAAATATAAATCAATCAAACCTGGAAAATAAAAAAATGAGTTATTCAGGCAGTTGTTTGTGTGGCGATGTCCAGTTCAAAGTAAATACGAATATTCAGGCCATGTATCATTGTCACTGCAGTTTATGTCGTAAACAGAGTGGTACGGCCGCAAATGCAGCAACTTTAGTTCATCAGCAATATTTTGAATGGACCTCAGAACAGACTTCAATTTCCTGCTATTAAAAAGAGACCGGATTTCGTTCTCATTTTTGTCAACACTGTGGCTCGCCTGTACCGAATCAGGTAGGTACAATTGCATTGATCTGGATTCCTTTAGGGCTTCTGGATCAAGCACCCAAAATTCAGCACAGACTGAGTTTTTGTCTGAACTCGAAGGTGGATTGGGCAGATGAAATCAAGGCGGATGAGTCCTATTCTGAACTGCCAGAATTTGAAAAATTAATCTCTTATTTTGATCATTCAACTCAGTATTAAATGAATTTGGTTAATAGAAATAAAAAAAAGCCCCATGCTGAGATGGGGCTTTTTTTATACTTAATATTTTAAACCGATTCAGGCTCACCGAATAAATCACGGAAAGCATGATCTGGGCGTGGCTGTTTCATGAAACTTTCACCGACCAGGAAAACATGAATATCATGTTCCTGCATCATCGCAACATCAGCAGGGGTTGCGATACCGCTTTCAGTGACCAGCAGGCGTGAAGGATCCAGTAATCTTTTTAAACGTAGTGATGTATTCAGGTCGACATCAAAAGTTTTTAAATTACGGTTGTTCACACCCAGCAGACAACGATCAGAAAGTTTTAAAGCACGTCCTAATTCTTCTTCATCATGCACTTCAACCAGTACATCCAGATTATGCTCAAATGCGGTTTTAGACATTTCCTCTAACTGCTGATCAGACAGACAGGCCACGATCAGCAAGATACAGTCTGCATGTAGTGCACGCGCTTCAATCACGCTATAAGGATCGATCAGGAAGTCTTTACGCAACGCAGGCAAGTCACAGTGCGAACGGGCGATCTGAATATTTTCATCAGCACCCTGAAAAAAATCCACATCAGTCAGTACAGATAAACAGGCAGCGCCGGCATCCTGATATTGCGCCGCAATTTCTGCAGGATTGAAGTTTTCACGAATCACGCCTTTGGACGGAGAAGCCTTTTTAATTTCAGCGATTACACCCGGACGTTTAGACATTAAAGATTGAGCAAAACCACGTACAGGTGTCGCGCCTTGAGCTAACTCTTCTATATCCTTATAGCTTTTCTGCTTCAAACGAAGAGCGAACTCTTCTTTCTTACGATCAACAATTTTACCCAAAATTGTATTTGCAATATCAACCATGATTCAAATTCCTGACCGTATTAAGCTTCATATTGTTTGATGGTTTTGGTGAATTCAGACAGCACGCTCATTTTTTCCAGTGCCTGGCCACCATAAATAATATCGTGTGCCAATGCCACACCTTGCTTATAGCTTGAAGTCAGGCCTGATACATAAATACCAGCACCGGCATTTAGGGCAATCATATTGGCAGCCTTATGACCGATCTCAGATTTCTTCTTGCCTAAGGCATCTTTAATCAGAGCCAGACTTTCTGCTGAACTTTCAATAATTAAGCCAGTTAAGGTTTGCGATTCAATGTCGACCTGTTCAGGAATGATTTCCCATTCAGTGATTTCACCGTTTTTCAGCTCAGCCACATGCGTCGAAGAAGCCAGACTGATTTCATCTAAGCCATCACGTGAATGTACGACCATGACATGTTCAGCACCGAGCTGTTTCATGACTTCTGCAATTGGGCGGCAAAGTTCATTGGAAAATACCCCGATGACCAAACGTTTTACGCCGGCCGGATTCGTAAGCGGGCCGAGCAGGTTGAAAATACTGCGAATACCCAGTTCTTTACGTGGACCAATCGCATATTTCATGGCTTTATGATGATTCGGTGCGAACAGGAAGCCCACACCAATATCACGGATACAGCGTTCGGTTTGCTGCATATTCAAATCAAGATTAATACCTGCCTGTTCCAGTAAATCTGAAGAACCTGATTTGGTAGAAACACCACGGTTACCATGTTTGGCAATCGTTGCACCAGCTGCTGCAATTACAAAGGCTGAAGCGGTAGATACGTTAAACAGGTTTTGTCCATCACCGCCTGTACCGACGATATCCACCAGATGAGGGACATCACTGACATCAATTTTGGTTGCTAGTTCACGCATGACACGTGCTGCAGCAGTAATCTCGTCAATACTTTCGCCTTTCAGGCGTAGACCCATGAGCAGAGCACCGATCTGGGCATCGGTTGCTTCGCCAGACATAATGGTGCGCATCACGTCTTCCATTTGTTCCTGAGTCAGGTGAATGTTTTTAGTAATATTGCTTAAAGCTTGTTGAATATTCATGACTTGCGTTTTGCCCATTATGCGTAAATTTCAAGAAAGTTTTTAAAGATTTGATGACCATGCTGGCTCAGGATTGATTCCGGATGGAACTGCACACCTTCAATCGGTAGTGTCTTATGTTTAATTCCCATGATTTCTTCCATAGAGCCATCTTCTTCATTGGTCCAGCAGGTCACTTCCAGGCATTCAGGTAAAGTGGCCTGATCAATCACCAGCGAGTGGTAACGCGTCGCAGAGAAAGGATTCGGCAAGTTGCTAAAAATGCCTTTGTCGCTGTGATACATGTCAGACAAACGACCATGCATGACGCGTTTGGCACGAATAATATCGCCGCCAAAAGCCTGACCAATACTTTGATGTCCCAAACAAACACCGAGCAGGGGAATCTTGCCGCCAAAATGCTGAATGGCAGGAATCGAAATTCCTGCTTCACTTGGCGAACATGGACCAGGACCAATCACCAGATACTTGGGTTGCCATCGCTCAATATCCTCCAATGTCACGGCATCATTGCGGACTACTTTTACTTCTTGATTCAGTTCGCCAAAATACTGGACGATGTTATAAGTAAAGGAGTCATAGTTGTCGATCATTAGAAGCATGAGCTTAACCTATTGAAATTATTGCACTTAACTGTGCTAAAGTGATCCAGATTGAGCTTTATTGGGACTTGTTGCAAGTCTAGGGAATACACGACTAAATCGTTGATTTCATTGTGTGAAAATAAAGCACGCCTCATCATAGCAAAAAATAGCCACATCGGGCGCAATAATTTTTCAATTTTCAGCCTGGTGATTAGCTCACAGCCTTTTAAATATTTTAAATGTGTGTATAAGTAATTAACTGATGAAAAGTAAGTTTAAATAAATATTGCAGTTATTATTTTTTTAAATTAATAATAAATAAGTTTTAAATGATTAAAATAATGATGCTGAAAAAAACATCATTTGAATAATAATGCATGGGATAAATCAAATAATAAGATCGACAATTTGAATAAAAGTGACTCAAAATAGTGATCTTTTTAAGTACATAAACCTACATATTGCGCTTTGTAACTGATAAAAATTAACCAGAATTAAACGAAATTGAATATTTTTTAAACTAAATTAGCATAAAAGCGCAAATCTACACTGAAAAGCGCTCCTATTCTTACCTAATATGAAAACGTCGCACTATTTAGGTGCGCTAAAAAAATACCTGCAACAAATCTCAGGAAGAATGCTTGAATATAGTGCATTTAGTTTAAGTCACAGTATAATAGCGACAAGGTATTTTTATCTTCCTATGTTTTCTTATAAAGATTTCAAGATTTTAGATATACTTTTAAAAGTTGGTACGCTAATTGCTTAATAGATACCAACTTCTAACACGCACTTTGCGAGTGCAACAAAAAACATCGGAGCAAAATGAGCATGGCGAACAAGGTCCTTCAACTCATACAAGAAAGTGGCGCGAAATGGGTCGATTTTCGCTTTACTGATACCAAGGGTAAAGAACAGCACGTTACTTATCCAGCAGACAGTATTGATGAAGATACGTTTGAAGACGGCAAAATGTTTGACGGTTCTTCAATCGCAGGTTGGAAAGGCATCGAAGCATCGGACATGATCTTACGTCCAGATGCAGAAACAGGTTTCATCGACCCGTTCTTTGCAGAGCCAACTGTTGTTGTGACTTGTGACGTTATCGAACCATCAACTGGTCAAGGTTATGAACGTGACCCACGTTCGATTGCTCGCCGTGCAGAAGAATACCTGAAATCTACAGGTATCGGTGATACTGCATTCTTCGGTCCAGAACCAGAATTCTTCGTATTTGACGAAGTGAAATGGGACATCGACATGTCTGGCGCTCGCCACACATTGATCGCTGAAGAAGCTGCTTGGTCTACTGGTAAAGATTACGAAGCAGGTAACTCAGGTCACCGTCCACGTGTTAAAGGTGGTTATTTCCCAGTTCCTCCTGTTGATTCTCATCAAGATATGCGTGCAGACATGTGTGCAAAAATTGAAGAAATCATGGGCCCAGGTCGTGTAGAAGTACATCATCACGAAGTTGCATCTTGCCAGTTAGAAATTGGCGTGAGCTTCAACACAATGGTTCGTAAAGCTGACGAAGTACAACAGTTCAAATATGCTGTTTGGAACGTTGCGCACCAATACGCTAAAACTGCAACCTTTATGCCTAAACCAATGGTAGGCGATAACGGTTCAGGTATGCACGTTCACATGTCGATCTCTAAAGATGGCAAGAACCTGTTTGCTGGTGATGAATATGCAGGCCTTTCAGAAATGGCATTGTACTTCATCGGTGGTGTGATCAAGCATGCTCGTTCATTGAATGCGATCACTAACCCATCTACAAACTCATACAAACGTTTGGTACCGCACTTCGAAGCACCGATTATGCTTGCTTACTCAGCGCGTAACCGTTCAGCTTCTATCCGTATTCCTTACGTTTCTAGCCCTAAAGGCAAACGTATTGAAGCACGTTTCCCTGATCCAATGATGAACCCGTACCTAGGTTTCGCTGCATTGTTGATGGCGGGTATCGACGGTATCCAAAACAAGATTCACCCAGGTGAAGCTGCTGACAAGAACCTGTACGATCTTCCTCCTGAAGAAGAAGCGAAAATCCCTACAGTGGCACACAGCCTTGAAATGGCACTTGAATCTCTTAAAGAAGATCATGACTACCTGCTTAAAGGTGGCGTGTTTACTAAAGAAATGCTTGATGCTTACATCGAACTTAAGACTGAAGATGTTCGTCGTCTGAACACGACTACTCACCCAGTTGAATTCGACATGTACTACAGCCTGTAATTCTGATCTGAATTTCACTGTAAAAAAGACCCGCCTTTGTGCGGGTTTTTTTGTATGATGCTGTTATTGATCAAAGATATGAAGTTATGGCACAACGTAAAAGACATACCGGCTTTTTTCCCTGGACTGATCCTCAGGATCATAGCAAAGGCTTTAAACTGAATTTTTCTGAAGTGACCTATGTAGAAGTAGCGCGTACACCTGAGGGTTATAAGCAGGTCGAGTTTGTGGCATTACGTAATCCTGAGCTGGCTCTGAACTATGACTATCCACAAAGTTTTTATCTCACCACAGATGGCATGATTTTGAAAAAGCTGCCAAGTGGAAAGTATGAAGTCATTGCCAAGACAGATAATGCCTAATCGTGAAGTTGATAACGTTGTGAGTGTAAAATTTAAAAATCTGCATGGACCGCATATACCCGCCGCGCTTCGAGAATGGCTGTATGCCTCGGGATCATTGACGCAGCAGTTAACAGATCTGGCCGGTGGACAGTTTCGGGTAGAACCACAGCAGGAACATTTTCAGCGTCTGGAATTTGTAGATTCCCGTTGGATGCAGATGCCACATCAGCATACGTCCTGGGTGCGGGAAAGCTATTTATATGGCTGTGAAGAGCAGCCGTGGGTCAAAGCAAAAAGTATATTTCCGATATTAAGCTTGCAAAAACGTGCGCGGATTTTTCAGCACATTGGATCGAAGCCGATTGGCTGGCTATTATTCCAGCGGACCAATCCACAGTGTGAGCGACGTGTGATTTATCTGGAAGAGGGTTGGACCCGTCAGAGCTGCTATACTTGGCATGGTTGTAAATTTATTGTACAAGAAACATTTTTACCGGCATTTGAACACTTTATACAAAATCAACAGGCTTAACTTGATATGGCAACTGCACAAGCAATTACCTGGCGTGAACGTCTGAGCGCCTATTATTATCTTTGTCGTTTTGATAAGCCAATTGGCACAGAGCTGGTCTTCTGGCCGACCATGTGGGCGCTATGGGTCGCAGCAAAAGGAATCCCTGATCTCAGTATTCTAGTGCTGATGATTCTAGGTGTAATTTTTATGCGCGCAGCGGGCTGTGCCATTAATGACTTTGCCGACCGTAAAGTGGATGCGCATGTCGAGCGTACCAAAACCCGTCCCTTAGCCACCGGTATTATTAGTGCTAAAGAAGCAGTGATGGTCTTTCTGGTGCTCGTCGCAGCCAGTGCCTGCCTGTTATTTTTCCTGCCGATTGAAACCTTTTACTGGTCCTTTGGAGCCTTGTTTTTAGCGTTCATTTATCCGTTTATGAAACGCTATACCCATTTGCCGCAGGTATTTTTGGGAGCTGCATTTTCCTGGTCCATTCCGATGGCTTATACCGCTGTCGGGCAGACACCAGACCTAACCTGCTGGCTTCTCTATTTTGGCAATCTGGCCTGGACCGTGGCGTATGATACGCAATATGCAATTACCGATCGTGAATATGATTTGAAGATTGGGGTAAAATCCACAGCCATTTTATTTGGTCAGCATGATATTCAGATCATTAGTACCTTACAGGTTCTAAGTCTGGTCTTGATTGGCACGGCATTATGGATTGAGGATTTGCTTGTTCCATTTGGCCTGATGGGGCTTCTAGCCGTCGCAATTGATTTTATTTATCAATGGTCAAAAACTCGAGATAAGGACCCGCAGCGCTGTTTCTGGGCTTTCCGTCATAACCGTTGGGTGGGGCTGATGATTTTCCTTGGAATCTTTGCCGCGCTTCTGTAACTGCACCTTGTCGATTCATAACAAAAGCATCCTATAAGGGTGCTTTTTTTTATGCTTAATTCAAGATTCTTCATGAAAATCATAAACAACAATAAGGGATTAGAATATGAATAATGTAGTGAAAAACGGTTTCAAAAAAACCTGTCTGGCAGTGGTATGTTCCATGTCATTGTTCATGACTGCGTGTAATGACGATGATAATGATTCGTTCCGACCCCAGGAAAGGGTATTTTTAAGTCAACAATCTTATGATGAGGATACCTTGCCTGAAGCATCGGATATTCAAGTCATACGCTATAATATGCCAAACGTAAATGGTGAACGGGCTGAAGCGACAGCCATGGTGTTTTATCCAAATACATCTCAACCTCAAGACGGATGGAGGGTGGTGGTTTGGGAACATGGCACGGTGGGTAGCGGTGATTCTTGTGCACCAAGTAATAACCAGCTGAATAATAATTTTAGAGGACTGGCCAGCAGCTTGCTTGCACAGGGATATGTGATTGTTGCACCCGATTATGAAGGATTAGGTACTCGGGGGATTCATCCTTATTTAAATTTAAAGAGTGCTGCACAATCGGCTATCTATGCAGTAAGAGCCTTTAAAGAACAACAAGGAAATCGATTTAATGGTGCATGGGTCTCAGTGGGACAATCCCAGGGAGGACACGCATCACTTGCAACAGCCCAGTTTGCCGATGAAGATCCAAATTATAAGGCGGCAGTTGCAGCAGCTCCGGCCTCAAGTCTGGGCTATATTATCAGTGAAGTAGCACCGCAAGCGCTTAGTGCTTTGGTTGAGGCTGGACAAGATAATGCTGCGAAAGCGGTCTATGCAGAATTATTGGCATATGCGGCTTATGTGGCTGTAGGGATTAAAGCTTATGAACCAGGCTTTAACTATCGCAATATATTTTCAAGCCGTGCAGCGATTGTGGCTGAAAAGGCAGAAGGCACGACTGGAGAAAATGGACTTTGTTTAGGGCCACTGATTACTGAATATATGCAAGATATTGATGATTATCTGGTGAATAATCCGGAAAAAACAGTCGTGGACTATCCGGGATTAGTAGAAAACTTCCAGAATAATTCGTCGGTTGAAAAGTTCCTTCAGAATAATCAGCCTGCAACTGAAAAAATTAATGTTCCTGTGATGATCATTCAAGGTACTGCAGATATGGCTGTTCCGTATCCAGTAACAAATACTTTACAACAGGGCTTGAAAGATATGGGAACCACAGTGAATTTTGTAGAGGTAGAGAATGCTTCACATACCGAGGCCATTGTACAAAGCAGAACCCAGCTGCTGACCTTCATCAATACCTATATGCCCTCAGGTATTTCTGTCAGTCCTTAATCCTAAAAGGAGCTTCGGCTCCTTTTCTATTCCTTGTGATACTAGGCCTTGAGCAATCATTCAAGTTTGTTATAGTGACTCAGGATTATAGGTTATCAGTATAGGCTTGTTATGTCGGAACAGACCAAACCCCGCAGTATCAAAAAACTGCTTATCTTTGGAACCCTAGCTTTATGTGTGCCGATTTTTTTAGTGACGATGGCATTTCTGGCAGTTAATAGCGATGCGAAAAATCAGGAAAAATATAAGCAGCAACAGGCAGATATGATTGCCCGGATTGAAGCGCGTGAAGCGGCTGAAAAATCAAAGGCAGAGCAGGAGACTCAAGCAACTCAAGCTGCTTCCGAAGCTGAAACAAATTCCTCTCATTAAACTATTTATCTCAAATCTCTTTGAAGCTGCCGGATCGTTGGAATTTCAGTGTAGCGGATGACTGTGTAGCCGGCAGCAATCAGCATCGCATCGCGTTCCGCATCTTCCTGTTCCTTGCCAATATGGCTAGGGTCATCCAATTCTATAATCGCCACCACATTATATTCCCGGTCCATCACCACAAAATCGGTCACTTTGCGGTTGAACTTGCTGCGCATTTTCATATTGTCATGCGTAATCAAAGCACTAAATGCGACCTGTGCAAGAATATGATGATGCGGAAAAGCATCTTTCAGGCGAGTAAACATTTTGCTTTCGAAAGCTGTAATGACACGCTTGGGATAGAATTTCTTCTGGCGGGTAAACAGATGAGGGAAGAGCAGGCAAATTAAGGCAAAGCTTGCCAGACAGCCAATCACAAAGAATATAAACTGACTCAAATCAAACACGGATCATAAAAGAGAAAAGAATAAAAAAACCCACTTCGTAATGAGTGGGTTTTTTCAGAATCTTGGCTCTCCCACCTGGGCTCGAACCAGGGACCTGCGGATTAACAGTCCGTCGCTCTACCGACTGAGCTATGGGAGAATAGATTGGCTCTCCAACCTGGGCTCGAACCAGGGACCTGCGGATTAACAGTCCGTCGCTCTACCGACTGAGCTATTGGAGAATCTGATGCGCATTTTAGGCAGGAAAACAAAGACCGTCAATCAATTCCTGTAAAGAAATGAATCATTTGCTTTTTTAATATGCATCTTAGACCTAAAAATAAAAAAATCACCCATGAAGGGTGATTTTTTAAGCTGGAAATAAAAAATTATTTCTCAACACCAGCAGGTTGACCAGCATATTTCGCGTTTGCGTAATCCCAGTTCACCAGGCTTTCTAGGAAAGTAGAGATGTATTTAGGACGAGCGTTACGGTAGTCGATGTAGTAAGCGTGTTCCCAAACATCGATTGTCAACACAGCAATTTTACCGTGTGCCATTGGAGTGTCAGCATTTGAAGTTTTAAGGATAGACAGGTTACCGTTTACTTCATCAGCAACTAACCAAGCCCAACCTGAACCGAACTGAGTTGCAGCAGCAGTTGCGAACTCTTCAGCGAATTTTTCGTAAGAACCGAAAGCTTCGTCAATTTTTGCAGCCAAAGCGCCAGTTGCTTTACCGCCACCGTTTTTAGTCAAGCAGTTCCAGTAGAATGTGTGGTTCCATACTTGTGCAGCGTTGTTAAATACACCTGCTTTAGATGAATCACCAGCAGTTGCTTCGATGATTTCTTCTAGAGTTTTGCCTTCAAGCTCAGTACCAGCGATCAGGTTGTTCAGGTTAACCACATAAGTATTGTGGTGTTTGTCGTGGTGGTATTCTAAAGTTTCTTTGCTGATGTGTGGAGCAAGAGCGTCGTAGTCGTATGGTAATGGTGGTAAAGTAATGGTTGTCATGTTTTCAATTCCTTGCATTTTGCTGGGTTTTGACAATAAGTGGCGTTATTGTAATAGATTCTTAGGCAAAAATGGGACTGTGTATAAATAACAATACAGAATAAAGCCTGAAAATTTAAAGATAAAGCCACTCATCTACTTGCCAATCGAAATTAAATCGGATTGTTTAATTCGAAATAACTATACTCAATATTAAATTGTTCTGAAATAGCTTTAGCCAGACGTTGTACACCATATTTTTCAGTGGCGTGGTGGCCGCAGGCATAATAATGCACATCCAGTTCCTGAGCATCATAAAAAGTACGTTCACTGACTTCGCCAGAAATATAAGCCTCACAGTCTTGTGCCGCCGCTTTATGAATATAATCCTGTGCACCACCAGTACAGAAACCGACTTTTTGAATCAGGCTTTTTCCGGCAGGTAAATGCAACACATCATAGCCAAGTCTTTCTGATACATAGGCCTTGAATCCTTCTGGCGTCATGGCCTGTTTTAAATAACCAATATTCCCAATTGGACGGCGCTCACTCGGATCAAGCTGTTCCAGGTTTTCCAGTTCCAGCAGGTCTGCAATCGCAATATTATTTCCCAGAGTTGGATGGCTATCTAAAGGCAGGTGATAACCAACAAGCGAAATATCATTTTGGATCAGGCTTTTAATTCGTTTACCACGCATCCCGGTAATCGGGTAGGCTTCACCTTTCCAGAAATAACCATGGTGAACCAATAGTAAATCAGCACCTTGTTCAATCGCAGCTTCGATCGCAGTTTGGGAGGCAGTAACGGCACATAAAATTTTATTGACTTCAGCGCGGCCTTCGATCTGTAAGCCATTCGGTGCATAGTCCTTAAATTCGGAAGATGCCAAAGTCTGATCGCACCAGCGGATAATCTCGTTTAAATTCGCCATAAAATTCCTGTCAGTTGATGAACTTGCCAATTCTTATTTATATGTCCAATTGTAACTAAAGCAGCACAAATCTCTGTGGATTTTTTTGTGTTTAGTTATGTATTTGGCATTACAATAGGATACAAATTACTTAGTCATCAACGAATTAAAATATTTTAGAGGATAGCAAAGTGCGCCGCACCTTTACATGGTTACCTTGGGTGTTACTGATTTTAGTCATTATCGGTTTTTTGGGGTGGCAGCAGCTGCAGAAACCTAAATCACCGATTGCGCCGGATGGCGTAAAAATGCCTGCTGAAAAAGTAGAACCGTTGATTGATACTTCGCGTTCTGGAGGGGTTGTCTCCTATAGTGCCGCCGTGAAAGTCGCAGCACCTGCGGTGGTGAATATCTTTACCACACAAAAAGTAAAACAGCAGGCGCATCCTTTACTGACAGATCCAGTCTTCCGTGAATTTTTCGGTGATCAGTTGCCAGACCAGTTTGGTCAAAGTCCAAATGAAAACAGTTTAGGTTCAGGTGTTATTGTACGTCCTGATGGTTATATCCTGACCAATAACCACGTGATTGCACAGGCAGACCAAATTGTAGTGGCCTTGCATGATGGACGCCGTGCCGAAGCCAAGGTCGTGGGTACAGACCCGGATACGGATTTGGCTGTAATCAAGATCGAACTTGAACAATTACCAGTTTTGCCATTCAAACTCAGTGGCAATGAAGTCGGTGATGTGGTTCTGGCTATTGGTAACCCGTTCGGTGTCGGTCAAACCGTGACTCAGGGGATTATTTCTGCGACAGGCCGTTCTGATCTGGGCATCAATACCTATGAAGATTTTATTCAGACAGATGCTGCGATTAATCCGGGCAACTCGGGGGGTGCATTGATTGATGTTGCCGGTAACCTGATCGGGGTCAATACAGCAATCTTCTCGCAAACAGGTGGCTCACTAGGGATTGGTTTCGCGATTCCAGCTAAAATCTGTCAACAGGTGATGAATGCAATCCTGAAAGATGGCCGTGTCGTTCGTGGCTGGCTGGGTATCAGTCTATTGCCGACTGAACGTAATGATGTACTGCAACCTAAAGAATCAGGTGTAGTGGTCGCTGAAGTGCTGGAAAATGGACCTGCAGCAAAAGCTGGCATCCAGCGTGGTGATAAAATCATCAAAGTGAATAATGAAGTAATTACTTCTGCCTCACATCTGATTAATTTTGTTGCTTTACAGGCACCAAACAGTACTGTTCAGATTGAAGTAGAACGCGCTGGAAAAACCATGACACTGGATGTGGTGATTAGTGAACGTAAAACGCAAAGCAGTTCTTCACAATATATTCCTTTACCAGGTCAGTAATTTTTTCTAAAAAATCCCTCCATGTGAGGGATTTTTTTATGCACGATTTATTTACTATAGATACAAAACAAAAATATTTTATGTGAATTAAATCATTTAACTTCATTGAATAAAAATCAAAAAGAGTAAAGAACAATGAGTTTTATGACTGCAGATCAGGCCAAAATTTTATCGGACGTGGCTAATTTAAATATTGAAATGTACAAGCCACGTTTGGCTCAACTGATTGAAGACAATGCCCGACTAGGCAATACCGCTGTGCTAACGGTATTTCCCAAACATTTACCCTTGGAAGAAATCCGTGGCCTTTCAGCAGAGCTGACTGAGCTCGGTTATAACGTGCGCTTTGAAGTGCAGGAATTTTATTATAGCTTTAATGTCTACTGGCTATAATTTTATCAATTGTTCAAAAATACTTCTGTTCAGGCATATATCTTGCAGTATTCATCTCATAGTTAAAATATGAGAGTGATATGTCTTTATCTATTCATCTTGCAGCACAGACAGATGCACCTTATGTGGTGCTTTCATCCGGACTGGGCGGGCATGCCAGTTTCTGGAATCCTCAAATTAGAGTTTTACAGCAGCATTTTCATGTAGTCACTTATGATCAGGAAGGCTGTCATTCAGATTCTGAACTCTTGCCCATGCCTTATTCGATCGACCATATGGCCTGCCAGATTCTGGATTTATTGATCAATGATGGTATTCGAGAGTTTCATTTTATCGGGCATGCATTGGGCGGACATATCGGCATGCAACTGGCGACCTATCAAACTGAAAGAAAGTTTAAGCTGCTCAGTCTGACCATGTTAAATGCCTGGGGAGAGCTGGATGCCCATACGCAGAAATGTTTCGAGGCACGGACTTCGTTATTGGTGAATAGCGGGGCAGAGGCATATGTGAGAGCACAGGCTTTATTTCTTTATCCGCCGCAGTGGATTTCAACCCATATTGATCAGTTAACCGAAGCAGAAAATAAGCAGCTCCTTGACTTTCCACCGATCCAAAATGTTCTGGCACGCCTACAAGCCGTGCAGGCTTTTAAACTGAACGCAGAACATCGTCAGGCACTCAAGGATATTCCTGTGCATTTGCTTGCTAACCAAGATGATTTTCTGGTGCCTTATCAGCGATCACAACAATTACAACAATGCCTGCCGTATAGTCACCTCAGTTTGCTTGATACAGGTGCACATGCATCTACCGTGACCGAAACGGATCAGGTGAATCAGCTGATCCTTTCCTTCCTGATTTCCACTTAGTTTGAAGATTTTTTAAAAGCCAGACCTCGTGTCTGGTTTTTTATTTTTTCTAATCAATCATTTTTGTAGCATCAGCATGGTTTTTACTTCGAATTGATGCATGAACTGCAAATGCACAAATTGGTACGAGTGCACTTGAATGAAACAGTATGTGCAAAATTGACTCATAGGTAAAAATAGTTATTTTACTAAAAATTCAAAAAATAAAATATTAAGTGTTTGATAAATAATAAATAAATATAGTTGGCACACGCTTTGCAATGTCTATCGTGTAAATAAAATTCCCCGAAGTGGAATCAGAATTTTGAATAAGTGTTAAAAATAATGAGGTGTGAAAATGAAAATAGGTGTCTTCTGTCCAATCGGAAATAATGGCTGGTTACTCTCTGAAAATGCACCGCAGTACATGCCGACTTTTGAGTTAAACAAACAAATCGTAAAGCGTGCTGAGCACTATGGTTTCGATTTCGCACTTTCCATGATCAAGCTACGTGGCTTTGGTGGCAAGACTGAATTTTGGGAACATAACCTGGAAACGTTTACCCTGATGGCAGGTCTTGCTGCTGTGACCAGTAAAATTAAAATTTTCGCAACTGCCGCAACTCTGGTAATGCCACCTGCAATTGTCGCGCGTATGGCATCAACCATTGATTCGATTTCAAATGGCCGTTTTGGTCTGAATGTCGTGACTGGCTGGCAGCCACCTGAATATACCCAAATGGGTATGTGGCCAGGTAATGACTATTTTGGCAAACGCTATGAATATCTGTCTGAGTATGTACAGATTCTTCGTGAACTTTGGGCGACTGGTAAATCAGACTTTAAAGGCGAACATTTCCAGATGGAAGACTGCCGTGTCAGCCCACGTCCACAAGCCGACATGAAGATTATCTGTGCAGGTCAATCTGATGCAGGTTTAGAGTTTTCTGCACAATATGCTGACTATAACTTCGTGTTTGGTAAAGGCCTGAATACTCCAACAGCTTATGCAGAAATTAATGACCGCCTCAAAGAAAAAACAGATGTGACTGGCCGTGATGTACAGACTTATGTGCTATTTATGGTGATTGCTGCAGAAACCGATGAAGAAGCGCAAGCCAAATGGCAGCACTATAACGACGGTGCCGACATGGAAGCGATTAACTGGCTGATGAATCAGGGTGGTAAAGATACTACTTCCGGGACAGATACCAATATCCGTCAAATGGCTTCTAGCGTATCTCCAGTCAATATCAATATGGGTACGCTGGTGGGTTCTTATGAAAATGTGGCACGAATGTTGGATGAAATTGGCGAGATCAAGGGTACTGAAGGTGTGTTACTGACTTTTGATGATTTTATTCAAGGCGTTGAAGATTTCGGTCAAAAAATCCAGCCATTAATGAAATGCCGTGACCATATTGTCATTGAAGATGCAGCACCAGTTCTGGAGAAAAGCGCATGAGTAAATCAGTCGTAACAGCCGGTTTTACGGAAAAACTCGGCACAGGGAAAACGCTCAAAGCGGAACCGGAAGCGATCTGTCTTGTACCAGAACAGACAGCCTTGATTGTGATTGATATGCAGAATGCTTATACCTCGCAAGGCGGCTATTTGGATCTGGCGGGCTTTGATGTCTCAAAGACCAAGCCAGTAGTGGAAAATATTAAAAAGGCCGTTGATGCCGCACATGCAGCCGGTATTCAGGTGATTTATTTCAAAAATGGCTGGGATGCAGAATATAAGGAAGCGGGTGGTAAGGACTCTCCAAATTTCCATAAATCCAATGCCTTAAAGACCATGCGTAAACGTCCTGAATTACAGGGGCAATTGTTAGCAAAAGGTGGCTGGGATTTTGAGCTGATTGATGAGTTAAAGCCACTGCCACAAGACCTGGTGATCGAAAAGCCACGTTATAGCGGTTTCTTTAATACTGCGCTGGATAGCATGTTACGTGTCCGAGGTATCCATAATCTGGTCTTTGTCGGGATTGCCACCAACGTGTGTGTGGAATCGACGCTACGTGATGGCTTCTTCCTGGAGTATTTCGGTGTCGCACTTGCTGATGCCTGCCATCAGGCCGGTCCAGTCGAAGCGCATGAAGCCAGTCTGTATAACATCAAGACTTTCTTTGGCTGGGTATCAGATACCAAAAATTTTGTCGATACTTTTCAAAAAGAAAGTGAGTCACTAAAAGAAACTAAATTAGCTGTAAGCGCATAAAGAATTAAAGAACAGAATTAAGGAAAAAATAGTATGCCTAAAGAAATCATTATTCCAGCAGGAACATCGAAACCATTAGCACCGTATGTACCGGCAACCAAGGCAGACAATATCGTGTATGTATCCGGTACATTAGCTTTTGATGAAAATAATAATGTGGTGCATGTCGGTGATGCCGCAGCACAGACCCGTCATATTCTGGAAACTATCAAGCGTGTGATTGAGGAAGCAGGCGGCAGTATGGATGACGTGACCTTTAACCATGTCTTTGTCAAAGACTGGGCAGATTATGCTGCGATTAATGCAGTGTATGCAGAGTATTTCCCGGGAGATAAGCCGGCACGGTATTGCGTACAGACAGGTTTGGTCAAACCTGATGCGCTGGTCGAAATTGCTTCGATTGCCCATGTATAAGCCGATCCACCTGATTCAATCTCATTACTAGATGCCCCAGGTCTGAAACTGAATATTGACTTGGGGGCGGGAGAACAGCATGAATGCCAAACTATCTAAAATCATCACAGAAACAGTTGCAGAAAATAACGCATTAAATAAGGTTTTGGCGACTAACGCATCAGATGACATCTTTACCCAAGTTGATCAGCAGATTTTCCGTCAAGGCATGTCCAATCTCGGGGCTGCAGTCAATGTCATTACCACGCAAGGTGAGGCAGGACAGGCAGGATTTACTGCCTCAGCCGTATGTAGCGTGACGGATACACCACCAACGTTGCTGGTGTGTCTGAACCGTTCTGCTTCAGTTTATGAAACCTTTAAAAAGAATCAGGTGTTGTGTGTGAATACCCTGGCATCACATCAACAACATCTTTCCAATCTGTTTGGTGGAAAAACACCAATGGCAGAGCGTTTCAGTCAGGGGAACTGGAAAACTTTGGTGACCCAGTCACCTGTACTTGAGGATGCCTTAGTCAGTTTTGACTGCGAGGTGGTCCAATGTTTATCCGTAGGCAGTCATGACGTGCTGTTCTGTGAGGTGAAAGCGATGTGCCAGAGTCAAGGCAATGCGCTGATGTACTTCAACCGTTCTTACTGTGAGCCACACAAAATGTGCTAATTCAATTCAATCCTAATCAAGGAGGGGAAGCCGATGCAAGAAAAAGAAACGTGGTTTCCAAAATTTAAGCCTTACCAAGGCAATCTCGATACCACACCCGTGCAAACAGATGAATATCTGCCTGCTGGAAAAAGTATTATTCTCGGGTTGCAGCATGTGTTTGCCATGTTTGGCGCAACCGTGCTGGCACCCTTATTAATGGGGTTTGATCCCAATCTCACGATTTTCATTACTGGGATTGGGACCATTTTATTTTTCCTGATCACGGGCGGTCGATTGCCTAGTTATCTGGGATCAAGCTTTGCCTTTATTGGTGCGGTCGTCGCAGTGACGGGTTATTCAGGGGTTGGAGCCAATCCAAATATAGGATTAGCCCTTGGCGGTACGATTGCTTGCGGTATTGTCTATGCCTTGATTGGGCTACTGGTGATGAAAACTGGTACCAACTGGATTGAAAAACTGATGCCACCTGTAGTGACAGGCGTGATCGTGATGATCATCGGTTTGAACCTGGCGCCCGTGGCGATTAAGAGTGTTTCAGCGAACCAGTTTGATTCGTGGATGGCTTTAATCACGATTATCTGTATCAGTGTGATTGCTGTGTTTACCCGAGGAATGGTACGCCGTCTATTATTGTTATTGGGCTTATTATCTTCCTACCTGATTTATTTCCTTTTCACCAATGTGATGGGCTTCGGACCTGCGATTGATTTTACCAAGGTCAGTGAAGCAGCATGGTTTGGTTTGCCGAATTTCCAGAGTCCGGTCTTTGAAGTGAATGCCATGCTGATGATTGCACCAGTGGCAATTATCTTGGTTGCAGAAAATCTAGGGCACTTTAAGGCAGTCTCTGCGATGACCGGTAAAAACCTGTCTCCATATATGGGTCGTGGTTTCTTTGCTGATGGGGTGTGTACTTCATTGTCCGCTTCTGTCGGTGGTACGGGGATGACCACTTATGCCGAAAATATCGGTGTAATGGCAGTCACCAGAGTTTATGCAACCACTGTATTTATCTTTGCTGGTATCTTCGCAATTTTACTCGGACTTTCGCCTAAATTTGGCGCAGTGATCAGTACCATTCCAGTGGCCTTGTTGGGTGGTGCATCGATTGTCGTATTTGGTCTGATTACTGTGGCTGGTGCGAAAATCTGGGTAGATAACCGTGTTGATTTCACCAAGAACAGTACGCTGATTATTGGTGCAGTCTGTCTGATCATGGGTACAGGGAACTATAGCTTGCAGATCGGTGGTTTTGATCTGGGTGGTATTGGTACCGCAACCTTAGCCGCAATTCTATTGAATCTATTCCTGAACCGTGGTGAAGATAAAGAATTACCAGCATCTGAACCAGCTGAAACTGTAACCGAAGTTGAGGCTAAGCCAGTCGTTTAAAATGAGGAGCATTTTTTGAGTCATACAATTGCATTTTTAGGACTCGGGGCAATGGGCTGGCATATGGCCTCCCATTTGCCAAAACTCGGACATCAGGTGTGGGTCTGGAACCGTACTGAACAGAAAGCTGTAGCGCATGCCGAAACTTTTGTAACGCAGGCAGTTGGTATTGAGCAGGCGGTTCAGGCAGATTTTATCTTTTCCTGTTTACCGACCAGCCAGGATGTAGAAGCATTAATTGCAGCTCATCCACCCAAACAAGGTGCAATCTGGATTGACTGTACCAGTGGTGTACCGGAATCAGCACAGAAACTGGCGAAGCTCTTGGAGCAACAAAGCAGTTTTTATCTGGATGCACCGGTTTCTGGCCAAACCATTGGAGCGGAACGCGGTACTTTAACTGTGATGGTCGGAGGCAATGAACAAGCCTTTGAACAAGTCAAGCCGATCATTGATGCCTTTGCAGGTTTGATTGAATATGTGGGAGAAAGCGGTTCTGGTTTTGCGGTGAAAGCCGTGAATAATACCTTAATGGCGACTCACTTATGGGCATTGGCTGAAGGGCTGACTGTGCTGAAAGGGCAGGGCGTTGATTTAAGCAGTGCACTAAACTGTATTAATCATTCCAGTGGTAAAAGCAGCATGTCGGAAAATATCATGGCACAGCGTGTACTGAGCCGTGAGTTTCACAAGACCTTTGCGCTGGATTTATTGCAGAAAGATATTGGTATTGCTTTGGAGCTGGTACAGCAACAGCAACTGGATTTATCGGTGATGTCTTTGGTTCAGCAAGAGTTTCAGCAGATTGCCAAACCTCAGGCCAGTCAGCTGGATTTCTCTGCTGCGGTGCAAGGACTGGAACAGCGGACTCAAATTGAATTAAGAAGATAATCTTTTCAAACAATATTAAAGACAGTGTTAAAGAAGTTATAGCTATAGATATATCAGTTTAAAATTTAAAAAGCCGGGAATTTTAATTCCCGGCTTTATTTATTCATTAGGCAGCTCAATAGCCTAAGTAAATTTTAATTCTGTTGATTTGCCTGATATTCCTGAATCACTTCGAGCGCTGCACGGAATGCTTCTTGTGTTGCAGGAGCGCCGCAGTAAGGCAGGCTATGCAGTAGCACTTCCTGAATTTCTTCAACTGTTGCACCATTATTCAAAGCGCCACGAACATGGCCTTTCAATTCAGTTGGGCTTTTTTGCGCGGTAAGAAAAGCAATGGTAATTAAAGAACGGTATTTACGTGGTAAAATCCCTTCACGTTGCCAGGTTGAGCCCCAGGCATGTTCATTAATCCAGTCCTGCAAAGGCTGCGTAAAAGGCACCGTATTGTCCTGAGCACGTTTTACAAAGCTTTCACCCATCACTTCAGTACGGACTTTCAAGCCATTTTCATAATCTTGTTGTGACATCATTGACCCTCAATTTTATTATGAGTCTAGCTTAACGTTTTATATCTTAGATATCATCGTGCAATAGTCGTAAAAAAGTGGCTGAATAGCCACTTGAGATATCCAAAGTGAAATCAGGAAATAACTTCACTTTGGAAAGCAAGATCCGATTTAGATAAGAGATCTATCTAAGGACTGGTTGAATGTGAAGGTGCACTTTGAACTGAAGTATCAGTACCTGTTGCATCTGCTTTCGAAATATGAGGATTTTCAAGTTCCAATACTTCCTGTAAATGCAGATCGAAGACATCAGTCAACATGCTGTCATAGCGACGCGCATTATAGTGCAGTAACTTATTGGCTTCTTCTTCATTAATAAAGCCTTGTTCATGAGCATCAGCCACATGATCAGCAAAACTGAGTCCTTTAAATTGACCTTTGTTTTCGGCTTTCTTAAAGCGATCCCAAAGCTGCTCAATCTCCAATAACATGGTGAAGGTTGATTCCATGCGGCCATTCACATCATCTTCTACTGTGCTATAGAAAACATGCTTTTTCAGTACTTTCCGGAAAGCATTATCTTCCATCATGACATTTGCGACTTCCTGTTTAAGTCGGTCAGATGGCTTCGCGACAGGTCGGCCAAATGGGAAACAGATGAGCTTAACCATGCCAGCAGCAATACCCACTGGGAAATTTGCAAACAGGTCATAAAAGGCTTCCTGAGCGGTATATAAAGATTTCTCAATTGCCAATTGTGCATGTAGACGTTCAGCTTCAGTTTTTTTGCTATGTTCAAAGAATTTCAGGATTGCCGTGGCAATGAACAGATGGGCATGAATATCAGCCAGACGGCCAGAAAGCATTTCCTTGCGTTTAATATCACCTGCCAATAGACCTAAACACATATCTGCAGTCAGGGCAAAGTTGGCACTGAGTCGGTTGATGATCTTGTAATAGGGACGGGTAAAATCAACTGCACTTTGTGACGCAGCACTTGAACCCCCGCTAAAAGCATAGGCAAAAGAGCGGGCAGTCCGGTTAAAGGTATAACCCAGATGTTTAAACAACATAGTATCGAATGGGGTCAGTGCGGCTTTCGGGTCTTCAGCTTGCAAGAGCTGTAATTCTTTATACAAATAAGGATGGCAACGCATTGAACCTTGACCAAAGATCATTAATGAGCGGCTGAGAATATTGGCGCCTTCAACTGTAATCGATACGGGAATAGCCTGATAGTTGAGAGCCAGGAAGTTACGAGGCCCCATTTGAATAGCACGGCCACCCACGACATCCATACCGTGATTGACAATTTTACGCATGGTCTCAGTGGCGTAGTATTTGGCAATTGCCGTCATGACTGCTGGTTTACCACCTTGGTTCAGACCACAAGTCACTAAATAACGGAAAGCTTCCAGCATATAAGCATCACTGGCAATTTCGCTATTGGCTTCCTGTACGCCTTCAAATTTACCCACCGAAATCTTGAATTGCTGACGGATTCGCGAGAATGCACTGACATTCAGGTAAGTCATTTCGGCACTGGAGGTAGACAAAGCTGGTAGGGAAATACCACGGCCAACTGCCAGACATTCCATCAGCATACGCCAGCCTTTACCGGCATTTTTCACGCCACCAATGATCCAGTCTAAAGGAATAAATACATCCTTACCTTCAACAGTACCATTCATAAAAGGGGAGCCAGGATTATGTCGTGGACCGACTTTTACCCCTTCATGATTGGCTGGTAGCAAGGCACAAGTAATCCCATAATCTGTTTTATCACCGAGTAGATGATCAGGGTCATACATTTTAAAAGCCAGACCGACGACAGTGGAAATCGGTGCTAAGGTAATCCAGCGTTTGGAAAAATTCATTCTCAAACCGAGAACTTCCTGACCTTCAAACTGCCCATAACAGACCACGCCGGTATCTGGAATTGCACCGGCATCTGAACCGGCTTCAGGACTGGTCAGACCAAAACATGGGATTTCTTCACCTTTGGCCAGACTAGGTAAATAACGATCTTTTTGTTCATCAGTACCGTAATGCAGCAACAGCTCACCTGGCCCGAGAGAGTTAGGCACCATACAGCTTACAGCAGCAGTGAGAGAGCGTGAAGAAATTTTGCTCATCACTCGGCTTTGAGCAAATGAACTAAAGGCACGACCGCCGTATTCTTTGGGAATAATTAGCCCCAAGAAACCATTATCTTTAATGTATTGCCAGATATGTTCAGGCAGCATTTTCTTCTCATGAATTTCCCATTCATCCAGCATGCCACACAGCGTTTCGACTTCGTTATCCAAGAATGCCTGTTCCTCAACGGAAAGTTTTGGATAGGGATAGCTATTAAAGGTTTCCCAGTTCGGCGCACCCATAAAGAGTTCTTTTTCCCACCAGCTGGTGCCGGAATCAAGAGCCTCACGTTCTGTCGGGCTAATGCTCGGCATGGCATCCGCTAAAGCTTTATAGGCTGGCCTGGAAATGAAAGACATACGCAAAGGTTCGATCATGACGACCAGACTGATCAGGATCAGAGGAATACCCAGAATCAGTGACCAAGGACTGATAAAGGCACAAACTACTGACATGATAATCAGGGTAATTGCACCAGTGGTACGGGAGAGTTGAAAAAAGAAAATCGCCCATAAACTGGCAATGAGAAGAAGTACGGCGAAAATAAATAGCATTGTTATATTTCTCCAGGGTCATACAATTGTGATGCTGCCGATCTCCCTAAGGTGTCTTCTTAAGACTTGATCAATTTTTTTACATCGCCTAAGCAACTGGCAAATTCACAATTGTTGTTGTGAGAACGATCGTTATTAAATATTTCAACGATATATTGAATGTTTTATCTGCTTTTGAGATTGTTTGAAAAATGTGCAGTCTTCAAGTGAGAACACGCAAAGAAATGTGAAGATAAGTAATAACTTAATCTCCAAGAGAGGGTAGGTAAAATAATTAAAAAGTGAACAAATATAAAATTAGTTAGGCATAAAAAAGCCCTCTACTTAAGAAGGCTTTGATCTAATTCATTTTAAGCTTCAATTGCCTGTACAGCGATTTTTTTCGCTGGATCAACTTTACGGCGTACTTCTGGAACCGGTTCGCCATAGTATTGACGATCCGCAAAGTAACTTGAACGTACCATCGGTGCTGACCAGATATTCTTAAAGCCAAGCTTACGGCCATGTTCTGCATAACGTTCGAATTCTTCTGGCGTTACAAAACGGTCGATTGGTGCATGCTGTTTAGATGGCTGTAGATACTGGCCAATGGTTACATAATCCACATCATGCGCTTTCAGGTCATCTAACAGAGCGAGAACTTCTTCTTCAGTTTCACCGATACCGACCATCAAACCACATTTGGTTGGAATTTCTGGGCAATAATCTTTAAACATTTTCAACAGATTTAAAGAGTGCTGATAATCAGAACCTGGACGCATGGCTTTATACAGACGTGGCACAGTTTCGATGTTGTGGTTAAACACGTCTGGTGGACATTCAGTCATGATGCGCAGGGCAATGTCCATACGACCACGAAAATCCGGTACCAGAATTTCCAGCAAAGTCTTTGGACTCAAAGCACGGGCTTCTTTAATACAGTCCACAAAATGCTGTGCACCGCCATCTAGCAAGTCATCACGGTCTACTGAAGTGATGACTGCATATTTTAGACCCAGGTTGGCAATCGTTTCTGCCATATGACGCGGCTCGTCTGGATCAAGTGCATTTGGACGACCATGTGCCACATCGCAAAATGGACAGCGACGCGTGCAAATATCACCCATAATCATAAAGGTTGCTGTACCCCCACCAAAACATTCAGGCAGGTTCGGACAGGCCGCTTCTTCACATACGGTATGCAGTTTTTGCTGACGAAGTGTAGTTTTAATACGCTGAACTTCCTCGGGAGCGGCCATTTTCACGCGGATCCAGTCCGGCTTACGTGGCGTTTCAACCGTAGGAACAACTTTTACAGGAATACGGGCGACCTTTTCTGCGCCGCGAAGTTTGATACCCTGTTCAGGTTTACGGTTTTCAGACATATATAACTTTTCCACTGTTTTGAAGGAGGGAGATAAATCAAAGTTAACACTTTTTTAATTATAACGAAACTCGGGTGAAATAGGGCAAAAAGGATTATTCATTTAAAAAATGTTCTTATCACACAATATATGTAAGTTAAATACACCAAATTGGCAGCAATTACGTCATAATATAGCGTAGATTAAAGCAAAATTTTTTAATTTTAAGGAGCGTTGAATGCCACGTAAAAAAGAGGTCGTTAGTGGGACTTTCGTTAAGTACGATGCGGTAGTTCTAGGTTCAGGCCCTGCGGGCGAAGGCGCGGCAATGAAACTTGCCAAATCTGGGAAGCGTGTTGCAATTGTGGATATGCGTGAACAGCTGGGTGGTAACTGTACTCACGTAGGTACGATTCCAAGTAAGGCATTGCGTCAGACGGTATCCAGTATTATCCGTTATCAACGTGATCCAATGTTTCAAAAAGTAGGTGAATGGAAACAATTCACCATGAAACAGGTACTGCGCAATGCACATAAAGTGATTCAACAGCAGGTGGATACACACTCACGTTTTTATGACCGTAACAAGATTGATATCTATCATGGTCGTGCTTACATTCAAGACGAAAATACGATCTTTGTATTTACACCAGATGGCATAAAAGAAACCATTATGTTCCAGCAACTGGTGATTGCGACCGGTTCGCGTCCATACCGTCCAGAGATTCTTGATTTCAATCATCCACGTGTATTTGATTCAGACAAAATTCTGGATCTGGATTTCTCAATCCAAAAAATCATTATTTATGGCGCAGGTGTGATTGGCTGTGAATATGCATCGATCTTTATTGGTCTGGGACATAAGGTTGACCTGATCAACACCCAACCAAAACTGCTGAGCTATCTGGATGATGAAATCTCCGATGCGCTATCTTATCACTTACGTGAACAGGGTGTATTGATCCGTCATAATGAACAGATCGACTTCCTTGAAACTTCTGATGATTATGTCGTTCTGCATACACAAAGCGGCAAGAAAATTAAGGCAGACGCTATTCTGTGGTGTAACGGCCGTTCAGGGAATACTGACGGTTTAGGCCTTGAAAATATTGGCCTGAAACCAAACAGCCGCGGTCAATTAACCGTGAATGAACAGTATCAGACTGAAGTCGAAAATATCTATGCTGCAGGTGACGTGATTGGCTGGCCATCACTGGCTTCTGCTGCCTATGACCAAGGTCGTTGCGCAGGTGCCAACATGAGTGGTGAGCAAGACGTTGCACCCGTGACAGATATTCCAACTGGTATTTATACCATTCCGGAAATTTCTTCGATTGGTAAAACTGAGCAGCAGTTGACTGAAGAAAAAATTCCGTATGAAGTGGGTCAGGCTTCTTTCCGTCATCTGGCGCGTGCACAGATTACTGGTGATACGGTTGGTGAATTAAAAATTCTGTTCCACCGCGATACGCTGGAAGTTCTAGGTGTGCATTGCTTCGGTAATAACGCTTCGGAGATTATCCATATTGGTCAGGCTGTGATGAACAGTCCTAACAATACGATCAAGTATTTTGTAGAAACTACATTCAACTATCCAACGATGGCAGAAGCTTACCGTGTGGCAACCTTGAATGGTATGAACCGTTTATTCTAATTTGATTTATTCAGGTTAGATAAAAAACCCGCAGATTTGGCTTGCGGGTTTTTTATTTTCCAGATTGAAAAAATTCAATCTAGTCAGTAATGCTGGAAATTAGGCTGCTATTTTGCGGCATTCTTCAGCACAGCGACGGCAAGCTTCGGCACATTGCTGGCAATGATCATCCTCATGATGGCCACATTCTTCTACACAATAATCGCAAGCTTTTGCGCATAGCTCGCAAATCTCTTTGATAAATGGAGATTGCTTTTGTTGCATGCGGGCGCAGAGCTGACACAGATCAGCACAGTCCAGACAGCGCTGGATACATTCCCGCATCATTTCTAAATGTTCTTCTTTCAAGCAGGCACTGGCACAGTTAGTACAGGCCAGAGAGCAGGTCATACATGCGCGGACACAATCTGAAAACTGAATCTCATTCATTTTTTTCTCCTTTTTGCGGCTATAGCAATCGCTTGATTTTTTAATACGCTAAGCAGAAAAGGAAAAATACACTAGACAGTTTGAGTGAGAAAAAGTAATCCGATTACCGATTTTGTTAAAAGCTGTATTTCTAAAAAATTTAATTTAAAACCTCTATCCTGATTTTCCCAAAATAGGATGACTAAAAATTTAAAAATAAAACCATTGAGGCGGTCATTCCTCAATGGCGGAAAATCTACATGATGAGTCGTTATTGTCGAAGGCTTAAATGACCTTTCTCTTTATTATATTTTTATGGTGATTAAAATGGACGACTACCTGCCAGGCTGATACGTTTTAATAAACGGCGCTGATCAGCAGGGAAAGGACGGCGTGAATGTAGAGTAACCTGATTGTCCCAGAACACGATATCGCCTGCTTCCCAATGGTGCTCATAAGCGAATTCAGGTTTTAAGACATGCTCACGTAATTTTGCAATCAGTTCACTACCTGCCTGATCGTCATAATTCACTAATTCAACTTCAGTATGGGTATTTAACCAAAGTGCTTTACGGCCAGATTCAGGATGGGTGCGTACCAGTGGGTGCGGATAGGCATGACCTAAAACTGGCTGATCTTTAAAGCGATATTTTGGCATATTACCTGCATAAGTATTACCACCTTTATTGCTCTGGAAGCGCACAAATGGATTATAGGTAATGAGCTGTAACTGATCGATTTGTGCTTTGGTTTCTTCATCTAATGCTTCATAAGCCTTGATGGTATTAATCCAGGACGTCTGTCCACCGTCTTTTGGCAGTTCAATGGCATAGAGTAAAGAACCAAAAGAAGGTAGCGGTGTCCACTGGTGATCGGCATGCGGAGCAAGTTCACCATGGCCGGTGTAATCCCCTTGGCCGACTGCATTGGAAACGGGTACGACATCAGGTGGAGTGCCGGTATCTGTTTTAGACGCCAACACTGGCGTGTCAGCATCTGGACGGAAGATTGAACCGAAATAGGTGGCAAAGGCAAGATACTGTAGATCATCCAGACTTTGATTCTTAAAGATCAGGATCAAATGTTCAGCCAGAGCCTGCTTTAGACGCAGGATGGTTTCACCAGATTGAGCTTTACGGGCATCGAGGCCATAAACCACTGCGCCTAGGGCTTGATCTGCCTGCGGGACAATTTTGATTTCATCAGTATTTTGGAACTGATCTTGCTGATGCCAGCGTGGTGCATCGTGAATGGCTTGTGAAAGTTGGGTTAAGCTTGTCATTGGAAAGTCTCTGAATTTTCTTGTTGCAGAAAATCTAAAAAAATCCAGAATAAAAATAAAATCATAAGAAGTGCTAAACTTATGAAAAACCGAATAAAAATATCTAAATGATTGATTTAATATCTTTTAATTAATATGGCAAAACAAAGTCCTAAAGCTGCTGAAAAATGTCAAATATTTGAAAATTAATGTGCACAAAACGCCTGATTAAAGTACTCAAACAGTTCTGGAGTCTGGCTCCAGAGCCATAAAGAAATAGAGAGGAGAAGTACCATCGCTACCGCAATGGAAAGCTTGAGCAGAAAGGTCGAATTAGTCATGTACGATTTGCTCCTCATTTACCCATAAGTGCACCAGTACGCCAAAAATACTTAAGGCAATCGACAACATCCATACCGCATTATAGTTACCACTCATGTCATGGTTTACACCGCCGAGCCAGCCGCCAAAGAATGAACCGACCTGATGGGTAAAGAATACAATCCCGCTGAGCATGGTCAGATATTTCACGCCAAACATGTTGGCGACAATACCGTTAGTGAGCGGTACGGTAGAAAGCCATAATAATCCCATGATGACACCAAACGCATAGACCGTCCAGGTGCTTAAAGGCAGCATCAGAAAGGCGATAATCGCAATCCCGCGCAGACCGTATAAACCCATTAGCAGACGTGGTTTGGAATACTTTCCACCGAGCCAGCCAGCCGTATAGGTACCGACAACATTAAATAGGCCGACCAGCGCCAGGAAAATGGTGCCAGTTGTAGCATTGAACCCATGATCAATCAGATAACCCGGCAGATGAATCCCGATAAAGACCACCTGAAAGCCACAGACAAAAAAGCCCATCGCCAGAAACCAGAATGGCTTATGGTTTTTGACTACCACTAAAATCTCTTTAAAGCTGAGTGAAACTTTATTCGGTGTAGGAGTCGCATTCGGATCGACATACATCGGGGCTTTTAACATCCAGGCCAAAGGTACAATCAAAGCGATTAAAATTGCGCTAACGACAAGTGCTGCTGACCAGCCGACATTTTGTAAAAGTAACAGCGTTGAAGGCAGCATAATAAACTGGCCAAAGGAACCCGCTGCACTGGCAATCCCCATCGCCAGACTACGTTTTTCAGGTGGTGCAGCTCGTCCAACCGCAGATAATAAAACCGGGAAAGAGGTGGCAGACAAGGCCAGACCTAAAATCAGTCCGACGCTGAGATTCAACAATAATCCGGTTGAACTGACAGCCATCAATAACAGGCCAAGCGCATATAAGGCACCGCCAACGGCAACGACAATCTTGCTGCCATATTTATCAGCGAAGGCACCAGTAATAGGCTGAACAGCACCCCAGATCAGGTTCTGCATGGCAATGGCCAAACTAAAGACATTATGACCCCAACCAAATTCTTCACTCATTGGCACTAGATATAGGCCAAATGCATGACGAATCCCCAAAGATAAACCCAGAATAATGGCAGTGCCAATCAGCATAAAAATCAGGGTTCTGGAAAATTGACTGTCAGCCATAAGTCATTCATGCACATAAAGTTGATAGGTATAGTATTCGATTCAACCTAGAGAGGCGATAAAATAAAAATTAATCAAACGATAAATTTTTTTTATAGCTGCATAGAACGTCAGAAAACAGAACAACGGCCGTAGCCGTTGTCCTGAGGTATTCAGTTTTTTAATGAAAGAATTAATTGACTAGAAACGCATCCCGAATCCGGCATAGGCGAGAATTGGATTGACTTCAATATCGGCTTTAGAGCGAATCAATTCACCTAGATTTGCATCTGTTACCGTAATCGTGGTGTCATTTTTCAGATGAGCATAAGACACTGAACCTACGGCGAACCAGGTATCATTAAAGTCATAAGTGAAGCCGACAGTCGCGACAGGAGCAAAGGCATCAGACGCTTCCAGATCAACTTTTGGATTAGCACTACTTTCTATCCCATCTAGAGAAGCGCCAGCTTTGCCTTCCTTAATGTTGGCAATCATATGACCGGCTTTAATCAGGTCTTGTTCAGTACTTGAATTGATTTCTAGTTCATTGAAATAGGCATACATGAGTCCAAGCCCGACATAAGGACGGAATTTATTGACACCTGTTTTGCCAAAATGGTACTGAAATTCAAAAGCCGGGGTCCAGGCACGTGCAGATGCTGCTGGTCCATATGCTTCCAGATCCGTAATCGGGATGTCATTTTTTAAGTCAATACTTGGTAAATCAATGCCACCCGGTATTTGAGGAATTAAATCAATACTTGGCGTTGCCATTGCAGAGAATGGTGCATAAATCTTGCCTTTACCTTGCAAGTCGACTTTGGGAGGAATGCCGGCTTTTATTTCCAGCGAGACATTGTCGGTAAAGAAATAATTGGTCATGATCCCGAGGGTAGTGACATCATCGGCTTCTAAACCCGTTCCGGCATTATTCCAGCTTTCTAGACCATAAATCTCTGCACTGCCACTTAAATTGCCAGATAAAGTTTTTCCGCCTAAGCCATCGATGAGGTTAATGAAGCCGGTTGAAAGATTCGACTCCATGGCAGGATCAAGATTGCCTTTGACTGCAGCGATCGAGATGTCACCGACTTTAGCCGTTTCACCATCTTGAACTGCTGTATTTACTGCAAATGGTTGTGCTTTTCCTTGTGGCATGACATGCAGTGCACCGACTGAAACGGAAAATCGCTTAAAGCCATCGCCATCCTGTAGGCTGAAATATGGGGATTCTGCATGTGCAAGCAGGGGTAATGTGGCTAGACCTGCCATGCATACCATGATTGTCTTCATTGTTCAGAGGACTCCTTGTCCGTGCTAGTTATTTGTTTTTCTATTGAACAATTTAGTTAAATCTCATTAATTTACACAGTTACAGAACGAGTAGTTAAAAGTTAACAGAAAGTAAAAAATGCCAAAATTTGTATAAATTGTATTAATAAAATATATATTTATGTAAAAATTATTATGAATAGTGAAGATAAATAGAATATTAATTTTTATAAAATTTTCAGTTTTATCGAAGTAATAGAATAATAAGTGAGTAACATTTTTCTCATTAATCTAAGTTTTAAATAATGATTTAAGTTTTCTGCTCTGGACGTAATTTATACAAGAAATCAGCAAATTTTCCGCTCAAAACCTACTAGGAAAAGCTTGAATAAATTTAGCTAACCGATGGTACACAGCAGATAGAGTTTTTTTGTACAATAGCCGCATAAATTATTGAGTATTGCGCATGAGCTCCCAAAATTCTCCCAAGAAAAAGCCATTGGTTAATTTACCGTTTTCATTAAAACAGGCAGAACAATCTGCTTCAGATGAGGTTCTGGAAGATCTACGACCTAAACCGCAGCGTTATGCCGACCGGACTTGGATGCCACCTCGTGGTACACGCCGTTCAATGGGCAAACGTTAACAAATAAAAAAGCCATGAAGTTCATGGCTTTTTTATGAGTAAAATTTGAGATCTTCTTAGCGAACTGTTTTACGCGCCTTATTTTCAGGTTTTGGCGGGGCAATCTCACGATCGCCTTTCCAGACATCAATAAAGTCTTTTTCATTGATATTATAAAGTTCCAGTAACGCCAGAATTACGGCACCAAACAGCATGGAACCTTCGGAATTGTTCTGGAAATCAAAAATCTTGCCATTCAGGTTATGCAGAATATCTTCAATCTCGAATACACGATCACGACCATTGCTGTCGACCGGATAAATCTGAGTGTTAAGCAGAATCTTGGCCAGACTCTTTTCATTGTCGGTCAGTGCCAGAACATCAATCAACTCATCTGTTGCCGGAGTAAAAATCACCGAATCCCGAAAGATGGTATGCAGGAATTGCGACGTAATTTTCGGAAGCGCTTTTTCTACAAAAGGCCGGAATGACTGGGGGAAAATAACATTGTGAGAAATGCCTTTGAACATCGGAGCAATTTCTTCAACTTTATAACCAGCAATGCCACAACCGACGGAAGTAATAAAATATTTAATTTTAGGATGGTTCTTGGTGTAAATCTTGAAGTCATCAATATAGTGCTGGATCTGTGAGAGAGGCATCTGTTGCAAATGCTCATTCATAGTCGGAATGGCATAACTTTGACCTGCCCAGCCACGACCAACCCCCATGATCGCCCCAAAATGCTCATAAGCTGTTCTGGCTGCTCCTCCGGCATGTTGTCCAGCCAAGTTGCTTCCGAAAACAAATACCGTATTTTCTGGCAGAGATTTAACAATACTTTCATCGTGATAATGGTAAGTCATGGCTTTTTTATTCGATGTCCTGATTAGCTTCATGTTGCCTTTGAACGCTATAAGGGTCAAGACGAAATTAATCTTTATTACATCATCAGATAAGGCAGAACTTTGTCCAGAAATTTTAGCTGAATAGCGAATAAGCTAGAATGAAGTAATGATCCGGCTCGAAATTTATGCTGATTCAATTTTGATAGAAAAGTTTAGATCTAAAATGACTTTAAGCTACGAAAGCATAATATTTCACTCGATTTATTTTACTAAACAGAAACCTGGATAGGGATTGAGTAATTCAGTTTTACCCCCATAATAAATTGAGTCGATATCCGCAGTGAAATGATTAAAGCTATGAGTGATAAACAACCCTTTGAACTGGTGACCAATTATCAACCTGCTGGCGATCAGCCACAGGCCATTGAAAAGCTGGTCAAGGGTATAGAAAAAGGCTATCACGATCAGCTTTTGCTGGGGGTTACCGGTTCAGGTAAAACCTATACTATGGCCAATGTCATCGCCCGTACCCAGCGTCCGACTATTGTTATGGCCCATAACAAAACGCTGGCCGCACAGCTCTATGGCGAATTTAAAGCATTTTTCCCGAATAATGCGGTTGAATATTTCGTCAGTTATTATGACTACTATCAGCCAGAAGCCTATGTGCCATCTTCAGATACCTTTATTGAAAAAGATGCGGCAATTAATGATCATATTGACCAGATGCGTCTTTCGGCAACGCGTGCCTTATTAGAACGTCGCGATGCGATTATTGTCGCTTCTGTTTCTGCGATTTACGGTCTGGGTGATCCGAATGCTTATATGAGCATGTTGCTGCATGTGGTCGAAGGCGACCGTATTGGACGTGATGATATTATTCGTCGTCTGGTTGAAATGCAGTATTCCCGTAATGAACTGGAATTCCTGCGTGGTACCTATCGTATTCGTGGTGAGATTATTGATATTTTCCCAGCCGAATCGGATCAGGATGCCATCAGGATTGAGCTGTTTGATGATGAAGTCGACTCCATTCGCTGGTTTGACCCTTTAACCGGGAAAATGATCCGTAAAGTGCCGCGTGTCACGATCTATCCTAAAAGTCACTATGTAACACCGAAAGACAATCTGGCTCGCGCGATTGAAACCATTCGAGATGAATTAAAAGAACGTCTGGTCTTTTTCCGTGAAAATGACAAGTTGCTGGAAGCTCAGCGGATCGAGCAGCGTACCCGTTATGATCTGGAAATGATGCAGCAGCTCGGTTATACCAACGGGATCGAAAACTATTCACGTCATTTATCTGGCCGTCCGGCAGGCGAAGCACCGCCGACTCTTTTTGATTATGTACCTGATGATGCCTTGCTGATTATTGATGAATCGCACGTAACTGTTCCACAAATTGGAGCCATGTACAAAGGTGACCGTTCCCGTAAAGAAAATCTGGTGAATTACGGTTTCCGCTTGCCAAGTGCGCTGGATAACCGTCCGATGAAATTTGAGGAATGGGAACGTATTGTACCGACGACTGTGTACGTCAGTGCAACACCTGCAAGATATGAACTGGAAAAATCTGAACAGGTGGTCGAGCAGGTGGTTCGTCCAACCGGTCTGATTGATCCGGAAATTGAAATCCGTCCAGTCCTGACTCAGGTCGATGATGTATTGTCTGAAATCAATATTCGTAAGGAAATGAATGAACGTGTGCTGGTGACGACCTTGACCAAGCGCATGGCAGAAGACCTGACGTCCTATTTAAAAGAATATGGAATCAAGGTTGCTTATTTGCACTCCGATATTGATACTGTTGAGCGTGTGAAAATTATTCATGAGCTGCGTACCGGTGTGCACGATGTTCTGGTCGGCATTAACCTGCTGCGTGAAGGTCTGGATATGCCAGAAGTTTCACTGGTTGCGATTTTGGATGCGGATAAAGAAGGTTTCCTGCGTTCAGAGCGTTCATTGATCCAGACCATTGGTCGTGCTGCACGTAACTTGAAAGGTAAAGCGATTTTGTATGCAGATCGCATCACCGATTCGATGCAAAAAGCCATTGATGAGACTGAACGCCGTCGTGCCAAACAGATTCAGTTCAATGAAGAGCATGGCATTACACCGCGTAGTGCAGTACGTCAGGTGATTAAGGAAATTGATACGGGTGAAGTGCTGGATGATGAAACTATTGAGTTGAAAGCTTCCGATCAGGCCCGTGCGATCAGTGCAGATGAGCGCCATATCATGGCCGATCCGAAGATGTTCGCGAAGCATATCAATAAGCTGGAAAAAGAAATGCTCAAGGCTTCAAAAGAGCTACAGTTTGAGCAGGCTGCACGTATACGGGATGAAATTTTACGTTTAAAAGCGCAGATGTTAAGTTAGGTCTGTGTGTAAATTACAGATTTAAATTACGTAAAATCAATCACAAACCTAACATAATGCTACAAAGTATGTCTGCGGATGCCGCTATTGTAAGTACGAAATATTCATGTTGAAAATTCTGTCCTGATCAAATAGGTATCGTATGACAACTAAAAATAATCTCCCTCATGCGGGATTGAAACTTGCAAAAATTGCAGTGGGTGGTGCAGTTCTACTTGGACTTGGGGCTGCAACCATGGCTTATGCCAAGAACGATTCTTTACCCACTGTAGAAAAAGTTGAACTGGACCGTTATTTAGGCACCTGGTATGAAGTGGCTCGTAAGCCACTTACATTCCAGAACAAGTGTGATCGTGACGTTACGGCGACGTATACATTAAATGAAAATGGTAACGTTAATGTAGATAACCGCTGTATCCAGAAAAATGGTCAGGTGACTCAATC
Source organism: Acinetobacter sp. NIOH-H-8 (assembly GCF_046635365.1). Taxonomy (NCBI): domain Bacteria; kingdom Pseudomonadati; phylum Pseudomonadota; class Gammaproteobacteria; order Moraxellales; family Moraxellaceae; genus Acinetobacter; species Acinetobacter sp. NIOH-H-8. The sequence continues at coordinate 5,953 of NZ_JBHDVN010000012.1, read as the reverse complement.
CGTAGGTGAGGCATACATTCAGAATGCACCTTATAACACCAAGCTTAAGGTAAGTTTCTTGCCAGAGTTTATTCGCTGGTTACCAGTGGGCCGTGGCGATTATTGGGTATTAAAACTGGACGATAATTATCAAACCGTACTGGTCGGCGAGCCTAAACGTAAATATATGTGGGTATTGTCACGTGATCCTCAACTGGATCAGAATGTGGTGAATGAATACCTGCAATATGCGCAATCTGTGGGTTATGATTTGAGTGATGTAATTCATACTAAACAGACCCAACAGGCAAGAAAATAAAAGGCCACTCGGGTTATTTATAAAAACCATGCTTCGGCATGGTTTTTTTAATCCTTCTCTTTTTTAAATTATGTATTTTGCCTTGTAATTACCTTTGGCCTTTGGGCAGATGAATCTTCAAGCTTTATTTTAGACTAATCGTTATAATGCGCTGGAATGATCTTGGGTTTGAAGCATGTATAAAGGCATTGCATTATCGGTATTGGCATCAGTAGTATTTGGTGTTCTTTATATATTCACGCCATTTTTGCAGCCTTTAGACAGTGAACAGACCTTTGCCTGGCGGATGTTGGCGACCATTCCATTTTTGACTGCGTTCATGTGGTGGTCAGGTGACCTCAGCCATATCACTCAAATTTTAAAACGCATTCTCAAACAACCTGCTTTTCTGCTCTGGTTGATCATCAGTTCCCTGTTATGTACGACACAGTTGTGGCTCTTTTTATGGGGACCAATTAATGGCCGCGGTTTACAGGTATCCCTAGGATATTTCCTGTTGCCCTTAGTCATGGTGCTGGTCGGATGTGTGCTTTATAAGGAAAAACTATCGCGCTGGCAGATGGCAGCAGTCGCACTGGCCATATTAGGTGTGGGACATGAAATCTGGCGAATCGGTTCGATCGCCTGGGAAACGGTCTATGTGGCTTTGGCTTATCCACTGTATTTCTTCCTGCGCCGTCGCTTTGGTACGGATCACTTGGGTGGATTCTGGTGGGACTTGTGTCTGATTCTGCCAGTGGCTTTCTATCTGGGCTTTGTACATAGCGATTCTCTCAAGCTTATGGTCAGTTTCCCTCATCTCATCTTGGCAGTGTTGGGTTTGGGCTTCTTAAGTGCTTTAGGCTTAGGTAGTTATATTCTGGCAAGCCGTTATCTGCCTTTCGTAATTTTTGGTCTGCTGAGCTATCTGGAGCCAGTACTTTTGGCTTTTGCGTCTATGGCATTAGGGGAGCGGGTTGAAGCCGGCGAATGGCTGACCTATCTTCCGATCTGGCTGGCCGTCGTATTGTTGGTAATTGAAGGTATACTACACATTATTGAACAACGAAAAAGACGCCTGACACTAGCACAAAATTTAGAGCGTTATCAGAAACGTTTAGATTCTTGAATGATAAATTTGGCTGAATAAACAACATTTAACAAAAATCTGGTTTTTACAGGGAATAGATGATTTTTCAAATTTTAAATGCAAAATCATCTGACTAATTACAATTATTTTCAAAATTTATAGTGAATATATCGGATTTTCGGCCAGAGTTAATCAGCTTTTGATTCAAACTTGCGGCCAATTCCATTACAATTATCGGGTTTTGAAATTTATGCTTAGATTTACAATTAATTAGAGGACGTATCTGTGAGCAAAGACACTATCGTTGCCCTTCATGCAGAGCACCAAGGTCGTTGGAAAAACCGTGAAGAACTTGCGGAACGTATGATTGCCCTAGTAGGTCAGTTATATCGTGAAAAAAATATCGTAGCTACAGTTTACGGTCGCTCTTTAATTAACCGTTCTGTAATCCAGATTCTTAAAGCGCATCGTCGTACTCGCGTATTAGACGTTGAGCTTTCTGTTGTAGACACTTTCCCAATCCTTGAAGCATTGGCAAAAGTGGAAAACATCGGTACTGCTGAAATTGATCTAGGCAAACTTGCTGTTGAATTCAAAGCAAAAGGTGGTGATGTTAACGCATTCGTTGCTGACGCTGTGAAATCACTTGAAGGCAATGCAACTTCTGTAGAAGGTAAAGACGTTGTGCTTTACGGTTTCGGTCGAATCGGTCGTATCCTTGCCCGTTTGATGATCAGCCAGTCAGGTCTAGGCCGTGGCTTGAACCTAAAAGCAATCGTAGTTCGTAAATCATCTGACGGTGACCTTGAAAAACGTGCGTCTTTATTACGTCGTGACTCAATCCATGGTCCATTTGCGGGTACGATTTCTGTAGATGAAGAAAACGAAGCAATTATTGCAAATGGTCAGTTCATCAAAGTGATCTATGCATCTAATCCATCTGAAGTGGATTACACTGCATACGGTATCGAAAATGCATTAGTGATCGATAACACTGGTAAATGGCGTGATGCTGAAGGTCTTGCTCAACACCTGAAATGTCCAGGCGCTGCTCGTGTAATTCTGACTGCACCTGGTAAAGGTGACATGAAGAACGTTGTATTTGGTGTGAACCAGGCTGACATCCTTGATGAAGATCAAATCATCTCTGCTGCAAGCTGTACTACCAATGCGATTACTCCAACACTGAAAGTGTTAAACGACAAATACACAGTGATCAATGGTCACGTTGAAACAGTTCACTCGTTCACAAACGACCAGAACCTGATCGACAACTACCACAAAGCTGACCGTCGTGGCCGTGCTGCAACATTGAACATGGTTATCACTGAGACTGGTGCTGCTAAAGCGGTTGCAAAAGCACTTCCTGCACTGAAAGGCAAGTTGACTGGTAACTCTGTACGTGTTCCTACGCCAAACGTATCTCTTGCAATTCTGAACCTGACTTTAGACAAAGAAGTTGATCGTGATGAAGTAAATGAATACATTCGCCAAATCTCAATCAATTCTAACCTTCAAGGTCAAATCGGTTATACAAACTCGACTGAAGTTGTATCTTCTGACTTTATCGGTTCTCGTACTGCAGGTGTATTCGACGCTCAAGCGACCATCACTTCAGGCAACCGTTTAACTTGCTACGTTTGGTATGATAATGAAGTGGGTTATAGCTGCCAGGTACTTCGCATTGCTGAACAAATGGGCGGCGTAAGCTATCCAAAAGTTCCTGCTGAAACAAATGCGTAATTTGTAGAAATGATCTAAAAAAGAGTCTCTTTTGAGGCTCTTTTTTATTGTAGAAGACAAAGATGGCAAATCAGCTTTATAAAATCATATATATTAATTGATGGAAAATTCACCTTGATACGCCCCTATGAATCTGCTAGCTTACAAAGGGTAAGTACATTAAAAATAGTAAGTAATAAATAAAAACTGTGATCAAGAAAGGAACTCTTCAATGACCAAGTATGCAATCAGTCCATTATTGGGACAAGTGCTATCTAATGAATGTCCATCCCGTGAAATACTGGAACATCTCACCAATAAATGGTCAGTGCTGGTATTGCGCTGTTTAAGTGAGGGCGTACATCGCTTTAGTGAGCTGAAGCAGCGAATTGAAGGGGTCAGTGAAAAGATGCTTGCACAAACCTTAAAAATGCTGGAGCAGGACGGTTTTATTTTAAGAACGGTGTATCCGGTTGTGCCACCCAAAGTGGAATATCAATTGACCATTACCGGTTCGCAGGCGGCGGAAAAAATAAGTTATTTAATTAGCTGGGTAGAGCGCAGTTTGCCAGAAATTTTGGAAAATAAAGAGCGTGTTACTAAATAAAGTTTAAATTGCTTTTGGGGAAGCAATGCATGAAAAAATTAGAAAATTTAATTACCAATTTATTTTCAGTTTATGCGTATATTTTATTAGTATGTATTGGTCTTTATTGGATATTTAAGTATATGGAGTTGGATATAACTCTAGCATCTAACTTATTAATCTGGTCTGCAACGATCTTTGCTCCGATTGTAATTTTACTTACATATAAAGAATGGCAAAAGCAAAAAGCGGCCGAGGTTATTGCAGATATGGCAAAAAATTTAACAATTATTCTAGATGATTATCATAAACAGATTAAATTAATCACTGAGCAAATTGAAATAAATATTAAACATCAAATAGGCGAGATTAACGTAAATTATCCTTCACCAAATTCTTTTGACCAACAAACCATGCAAGGGATGTTAGCAAAGACATTCAGTTTAAAAAATAGAATTGATGAGTATTACAATTTAATGAAATTTGAAAATCAAGATGGAGAGCTCATAAGTAAAAAAGAAAAATTCGATAAAGTCATAGATCAGTTAAAAATTTATTGCTTTACGAGTGGAAAGGATAACCACGAATTATTCGATAAAGAATCTATTTTAAAAGGCATGGATGATTTTATTATAGAAGTATACAAATATGTTTTATATCGTAAAAGTATAATTTTTAATATTAGACTTCCTTCATAAAGAGCCTGTAAATAATTTTGTGTAATTGCTTTTCATCAATTTAAAGGTGATTGCTTAAGCGGTCACCGAATTCAATAATAAAGCGGCTCATGGCTAAACGCCAGTCGCGAATCGGCATATTCCACTTTTTAGATGCTGCATCAATGGCCAGGTAAATCACTTTACGTACAGAATCATCTGTTGGAAAGACTTTACGTTTTTTGATCGCTTGGCGTATTACGCTGTTTAATGACTCGATTGCGTTGGTAGTGTAGATGGCTTTGCGTATCTCGGCTGGATAAGCAAAGAAGGTATTCAGATTCTCCCAGTGCGTACGCCAGCTTTTGCTGATCTGTGGGTACTTGTCATCCCATGTTTGGGCAAATTGATCCAGAGCCATCAAGGCTGCCTCTTCAGTGGGTGATTGATAAACGGCTTTTAAATCCTGAGTGACCGCCTTGTAATCTTTCCATGACACATATTTCAAGCTGTTGCGCAACATGTGGATAATGCACAGCTGGATGTGGGTTTGCGGGTATACGCTGTTAATGGCATCAGGAAAGCCTTTTAGTCCATCTACACAGGCGATCAGAATATCCTGCAGCCCTCGGTTTTTCAGCTCAGTCAGAACATTTAGCCAGAACTTGGCACCTTCATTCTCAGCCATCCACATGCCGAGCAGTTCTTTGTGTCCATCAAGATTAATGCCTAAGGCAAGGAATACAGCCTTGTTGATGACACTGCCATTATGACGGACTTTAACCACAATACAGTCCATATAAACGATAGGATAGACTGCATCCAGCGGACGGTTTTGCCATTCAGCAACCTGCTCATTGACGGCATCAGTCACCTTGGAAATCAGCGTTGGAGATACATCGGCATCGTACATTTCCTTGAAGGTAGCAACGATTTCACGGGTGGTCATGCCTTTGGCATAAAGGGATAGAATCTGGCTATCCATTTGCGTAATACGGGTCTGATTTTTCTTAATCAACTGAGGTTCGAAAGTGCCATCACGATCACGTGGTGTGGTGATCTCAATCTCCCCATCATCGCTAAGTACAGTCTTACTAGAATAACCATTGCGTGAATTTGAGCCAGATTTACGGGCATTTTTTTCATGTCCGAGATGTTCGGTAAGTTCGGCATTGAGAGCCGTTTCAACAGTGAGTTTAGTCAACAATCGGGTGAATTGGTTGAGATCGTCTTCTGTTTTGATTCCTTTAGCAAATTCTGCTGCAAGGTCTTTTAGTTTTTGTTCGTTCATCATATTGCCTGACTCCGTTGTGAATATGAACATAGCAAATTCAGGCAATTACACAATTTAATTTACAGTCTCTTAAATAGGCGAATTCAAACATGAGGTGCGACAGTTTCAAAAGCCTTATGATAATCAACAAGCTGAGCAAACTTCTCTAATGGTGTAAGCCAATCTAACGCTTTTCTAGGACGAGTATTCAGTGACATGGCAACTTGATTTAAATAATGCTGATCTGCCTGATTTAAATCAATCCCTTTAGGTAAATATTGCCTAATTAAACCATTCATATTTTCGCATGTGCCTTTTTGCCATGGTGAATGTGGGTCACAGAAATATA
>NZ_JBHDVN010000011.1:0-76179 GCF_046635365.1 Acinetobacter sp. NIOH-H-8 | reverse complement strand
GCCCGGACTTAAATCCTATAGAAAAAATGTGGTCACGAGTAAAAATGATTCGCAATAAATTTAGAGTTAAAGATATTGATAAATTGTTTAAAGATTACTGTAATGATTTATTTAGTATTTAGCTATACCTTCAATTGAACGGTGTACAACGTCTGCACCATTTGCAGCAATTTGTACTGAACGTTCCGCAACGACTGCAGATTCTTCCGCGTTGGCAGATACCTGGTCAATGGACATTGCCATTTCGTTAATCGCAGCAGATGCACCAGCAATTTCTTGCGCCTGATGTTCAGATGCTTCTGCTAACTGGTTGGTAATGCTTTGAGTTGTCGCTGTATATTGCGCAACTTCTTGAGAAGTTTCGGTAATACGAGATACCAGGTCACGTAATTGGTCGATCGCGAAGTTAATCGAGTCGGCAATCGCACCGGTAAAGTCTTCCGATACTGTTGCATATGAACGTAAGTCACCATCCGCAAGGTCAGCAATCTCGTCCAGTAAACGTAAAATCGCATTCTGGTTACGGTCATATTCTTCCTGAAGACGGGTTACACGTTGTTTATCTGATGCACCACGTAGGGTTAACAGGCGGAATACACACAGCAAGAAGCCGATCAATAACAGAATTAACAAAACCGCTGGAACGATTGTTTTCAGACCAGAGTTACCAGACAGTTTGTTCAGGTTATCGAGCAGGGCATCAGATTGCGAGAAAATTGATGCAGATGCCTGACGTACTTTTACGATTTGCGCAGAGTTTTTCAGGATTGTCGCAGATGCTGATTCAAGTACATCATCATATTCCGCTTTGATGCCTTCTAGAGACTCGCGCAGGTTAGGATCAGTAATACGTTGTACACCCAGTTCAGCAGAACCGTTTAACTGTGCATTTAAGTATGAACCGAAAGTTTCGGTATCGGCACTGAAGTCATCCGCTGATTCACGTGAACCGTCGTTACCGGTCAATACCAAACTGATCGAACGTAAAATACGTTCCGCAATAAATACCTGGTTTTTCGCAATAACCACCTGGTTAGACGGCATGTCTTGACGCGCCATCTGGTCGACCATCAAGTTATATTCGGCCTGAATCCCCGGGATCGCTTCACCAATCGCAATGTTGGTGTCATATAACTGGTTAATAATTTTTTGTTGCGATGCAATCAGGTCAATACTAGAAGATACTTCTGTCCACTGTTTATCTACTGCTTGCAGCGCTTCATTATTGGAATGGATATTTTTTACAGTCTCAAGGTTTTCAGCAAAAGCTTTTTGAGAATCTGTCAGATTTTTCATCGCCTCAGGTGTACCAGAAGCCGTTGCTTCAGTTGCCTAACGTGAAATGGTTTGTGAAAGCAGACGTAAATCACCCAGACTTTGTGTCAGCTGGTTGGCACGTGGCACACTGTAGAAAAGATACAATAAAGTGATGGTTGCCGCTAACAGACAGCCGGCTGCACCATAAATAAACGGTTTAGACTTTTCACTATCACCAAATACACGTGACAACTGATCTGTTTGTGATTGAATCTTGGATAAAAAAGTATTGCCACTTTTGCGGCTACCTTCACCTGTATTTTTCTTTTTAAGTTTAAAGCCCATGCAGCCTCTCCCCGATTTACGTCTTTATTACTTTCGTGCGCGACGTTTAATTTATAAATTTTATAGATGCGTTCATAAATTTTGGATTTTGCAACAGACGACTGAATAAGAACACATGCCATTGCTGGTTATGCTGGTGGAAAAATCCCTGACAGTATTCTTGTAAGTTATTATCCAATTCAGTTGTTTTAGAAAAAAAACTTTTCTTATTAAAATGTTGTATACCCAAAACTTGATCAACGACCAAACCGACATATTGGTCATTATGGTGAATACATAATACTTTTTGAGTCGGTGAAAACTGGCTACTCTGTCCTGATACATATTGAGTCAAATCAGAAACTGATAATAACCTTCCCCGAATATTAGCCAATCCTAACACCCATGATTGAGTATTAGGAACTGGCGTATATTTTGGAGGATAGATCACTTCGGATACTTCCCCCAGCGGGGCAACAAAATATTGCCCCATCATCTCAAAAGCAATGCCTGACCATCGGTTGACTTCATTTTCATTAGAAACGTAGTTTTTATTTCCCCGTTTCGCAATGCGAAGCAATTCGATAAATCCATTTGCTGCCATAGAGCTTATCCTGCGTTGAGGTGGTGCTTAATCACTTCAATCAACTGTTTTTCATCTACCGGTTTTGTAAGATAATCTGCGGCGCCCTGACGTTTACCCCAAACGCGGTCAGTGGCCTGATCTTTGGTACTTACAATCACAATCGGAATATGCTTGGTGGTTGCACCACGTGCAATTTGACGTGTTGCCTGGAAGCCATTCACGCCTGGCATGACCACATCCATCAATACCAGATCTGGCAACTCAGCCTGAGCCATGGTTACCCCATCTGCACCATTGGATGCTTCAATCACCTCAAAGCCATGTTTAGAAAGAATCTCTCTAAAACGGAATGTTTCTGTCGGTGAGTCATCTACGATTAAGATACGCGCCATGCCAATTCCCCTAAAAAATCAATTATTAAGCACTAATATGGTTACGGATTGCGTTAAGCAATTCATCTTTACTGAAAGGTTTAGTCAAGTATTCGTCCGAACCAACAACACGACCTTTGGCCTGATCAAATAAGCCATCTTTACTCGAAAGCATAATCACAGGAATATTCTGATAATTTTGAGAATTTTTAATCAATGCACAAGTTTGATAACCATCTAGACGAGGCATCATGATGTCTACAAATACGATATCCGGATTGGCTTCTGCGATTTTTGACAAAGCTTCAAAACCATCTACCGCAGTCACGACTTCATATCCTTCGCGCTGTAGAAGAGTTTCTGCTGTACGACGAATGGTCTTTGAGTCATCAATGACCATAACTTTTAGATTTTGGAATTTATCGTCCATTTTGACCCTTCCCATTTTAGAAACGATGCGCCATAAGGCTCATAGGATTATTTTATTACGATCGATAAACATTTTTAACACAAATCCACTTGTATTATCAATGAACATTTTCTACACAAGTGTGCATAAATGGCGGATTTTCATCAACCATTTCACATTTTTATTTTGTCATTGCTTTTTTTTTGACTGACGGTAGTTTTTAATTCGTGAATTTGAGTCTAATATAGCATTATTATTACTTTAAAATAAGTAATTTAGTCAACTTTCAATTGGGGAGCCAATGATGAGTCAGTTTTCAGAAAAACTTGCTTTCATTGATAAAAATAAAATGACTGGCCAATTCATATTTGCAGTGACACTTTTTCTTCAGGTCACCATTTCATATGCCTCAACTAACCAGCCACCAAAAGCCACCTGGTATCGCTATTATGATAATAAAGGCGTGGCCAATATCAGCACTAACGTTACCCCCAACCATATCCGCTATGGCTATGAGGCACTTGACCAGAATATGCAGGTCATTAAACGTGCACGTCCTTATAATGTCGATAAAGATATTAAACAGGCGCCGCAACGTGCCCAGCAGGCTCAGCGCATTGCAGAAGACCAGAAACTGAAACGTGCCTATACCAATAGCCATGTTGCTCTACAAAAAAAGAATGAAAGTCTGAGCCAACTTAAAAAACAGATTGCCTTTCAGCAAGAGCAGATGAAACAGTTGCAGCAAGACCGGGTTATGTTTGTACGCCAAGAACGTGAATATTTACGTAAAGGCAATAATCCCCCGGCATCTTTGAAAGCCAACCTTGAAAACAACCAGAAAAACCTGATTTCTCAAAAAGAAAATATTCAATCTTTACAAACTCGCTATCGAAATATGGAAGCGGAATACGACAGAATCATTGCCCGTTTAAAAGCACTTGAATAAACACAAATAACTTGTTGTTGCTTTAAACGACCACAAGTGAAAAGGATTAATATGCCATTTGCACAGCATTTTCATATTTCAAAGACCTCTTCTTCGCGCTCTGTATTGATGATGAGTGCACTTTGCTTAAGTCTTTTTCTAAGCGGCTGCAATAAAAATGAATCTACACCGCAAGCCGAAAGTCCCAAAACAATTGAACTGATTCCTCAGGATCTGGTGGCTGTAAAAACAGGCACTTCTATCCAGAAATCCGCATTTACCGGCACTATTCGCGCAGTCAACCAAAGCAGTATTCAAGCGCAGGTTTCGGCCACTGCCACCAGTGTTAATGCTCAGGTCGGTGACAATGTAGCTAAAGGTCAGGTACTGGTTCGCTTAAATAATCAGGACAATGCCGCACGTCTGGCTCAGGCCCGTGCCAATCTGGCATCTACCCAGGCACAGGCCAATCAGGCGCGTAACATGATGCAGCGCAAAAAGCGCCTGCTCGACCAAGGCTTTATTTCTAAAGTTGAATATGAGCAAAGTCAGGTTGACTATCAGGCCCAGGTTGAAAATGTCCGCGCACAGCAAGCCAATGTCGATATTGCCGTAAAAGCCGATCGTGATGGCATTATCACCAGCCCGATTAGTGGCGTGATCACCCAGCGTCAGGTTGAGCCCGGTCAAACCGTGGCGATCGGACAAACCCTGTTTGAAATCGTAAATCCAAATCAACTGGAAATTCAGGCCCGTGTCCCGAGTGAGATGCAGTCCAGTCTGCGTTTAGGTAGCAAAATTGAATACCAGATTCAGGGCAATCCAAACACATTTACCGCTGCTATTAGCCGGGTATCGCCAATTGCTGATCAGGCTAGTCGCCAGATTGAATTCTTCGCCAGACCAAATGAAAGTATTCCCTCTTTAAGTATTGGCTCTTTTGTTGAAGGCAATATTCTGAGTTCTCAACAAGTTTCTGGCCAGATCATTCCCCTCAATACCATTCAGGATATCCAGAATAAACCTTTTGTTTGGGTTATTCGCCAGAACAAAATTATTAAAGTGAATGTTCAGGTTCTGGAACAGCGCTACAACCAGAATACGGCAGTAATCCAAGGTCTGGAGACAGGTGATCAGGTCAGTCGCATTCCATTTACCGAGGCAGATCTCAACAAGCCAGTGACGCTGCGTTCCAACTAATCAGACAGGATCATTAATATGTGGTTTACCCGAATTAGTGTGAAGTATCCCGTCTTCACCATTATGATGATGTTCTGTTTGATGGTGCTTGGACTAGCTTCCTGGCAGCGCATGGGTGTGGAAGAATTTCCGGATGTGGACTTCCCCTTTGTCGTGATTTATACCAACTATCCAGGTGCTTCCCCAGAAACCGTTGAATCAGAAATTACCAAAAAACTCGAAGATCAGATCAATACTATTTCCGGTTTAAAACAGGTGATTTCACAATCCAGTGAAGGTCTGTCGATGATCACGGCTGAATTCAATCTGGAAGTGCCTTCAACCACGGCAGCACAGGATGTCCGTGACAAAATTGCTTCAGTCACCGCTGAATTCCGTGATGAAATTCAGGAGCCAGTCGTCGAGCGTTATGATCCGACTGCCAATGCAATCATGTCGATCGTATTTGAATCTGACAATATGGGCTTAAAAGCACTAAGCTCCTATCTGGATCAGCGCATTGTTCCACAACTACGGACTGTTCCGGGTGTAGGTACAGTCAACCTGCTCGGTGATGCACAGCGCCAGATTCGTATTCAGGTTGAACCACAGAAACTGCAAGCTTTTGGCATTGGCGTGGATAGCGTCATTAATACTCTGAAATCTGAAAATATCGAAGTTCCGGGCGGTACATTAAAATCTGGCAACTCGGAACTGGTGATTGAGATCAATTCCAAAGTCCTGCATCCCCTCGCCTTTGGCGATCTGGTCATTGCCAATAAAAATGGTGCACCGATCTTTCTGAAACAGGTCGCAGAAATTGAAGATAGTCAGGCAGAACTTGAAACTGGTGCATTTCTGGATGGCAAGGCTGCAGTGGCTGTCGACATTCTGCGTAGCTCTGATTCTAATGTTATTGAAGTAGTAGACAGTACCTACAAAACTCTTGAAAGCATTAAAGCCCAATTGCCACAAGGAACCACCTTAAAAGTTGTGGTGGATTCTTCAAAAAGTATCCGCGGCACCATTGGTGATGTTGCGCGTACCATTATTGAGGGTGCGGTTCTTGCTGTGCTGATTGTTCTATTATTTTTAGGTTCTTTCCGCTCAACGGTCATTACTGGCCTCACTTTACCGATTGCATTGCTCGGAACTTTGACCTTTATCTGGGCTTTTGGTTTCAGCATCAATATGATGACCTTATTGGCCCTGTCTTTAAGTATCGGTTTGCTGATTGATGATGCAATTGTAGTACGGGAAAATATCGTACGGCATACCGATATGGGTAAAGACCATGTCACTGCCGCGCTGGACGGCACCAAAGAAATTGGCCTTGCCGTTCTGGCAACAACATTGACAATCGTCGCGGTCTTCTTGCCTGTTGCCTTTATGGGTGGAATTATTGGGCGTTTCTTTTATCAGTTCGGTGTGACAGTAAGTACCGCCGTTCTGATTTCCATGTTTGTCAGTTTTACTCTAGATCCGATGCTATCTGCGCATTGGGCAGAAAAGAAAAAAGATCCCAATAAAAAGCCAGGGCGCATTAAACGTTTCTTTAACTGGATTTCAGGTAAATTAGACAATTTAAGCCATGTCTATGAAAAACTGCTGAAACTGGCTTTGCGCTTTAGATTCATTACTATTGTAATTGCAGTGGCGTCTTTGTTTGGCGCTCTAGCCGTGTCGAAACTGATTGGTACCGAGTTCGTACCTGTCCCGGATAAGGGTGAAATCCGGATCAAGTTTGAAACTCCAGTCGATGCTTCACTGGAATATTCACAAGCCAAACTGCAGCAGGTCGATAAAATTGTACGTCAGCATCCTGATGTACGTGCAACTTACGGCGTAATTAATGGTGTGACCGATCGCGGTAAAAACCATGTCAGCTTACGTGTCACTGTGACTCCGCGGACTGAACGCGAGAAAAGCTTGAATGATCTCAATAATGAATTCCGTCAACGTTTACAATCTGTGGGCGGCATTACCATTACCTCAGTCGCTTCCGCGGATGAAACCGTATCGGGTGGCCAAAAGCCGATTATGATTTCAATCAAAGGCCCTGATTTGAATGAACTACAGAAGATTTCCGATCGCTTTATGGTCGAGATGGCTAAAATTGATGGCATTGTCGATCTTGAATCCTCACTGAAAGAGCCAAAACCGACCTTAGGTGTACAGATCAATCGCGTTCTGGCCAGTGATCTTGGTTTGTCAGTCAATCAAATTGCCAATGTGGTTCGCCCACTGATTGCCGGCGATGATGTCACCACCTGGCAGGATGAAAAAGGTGAAACTTATGATGTTAACTTACGCCTGACCGAAGACCGGCGCACCCTGCCGAGTGATCTGCAAAATATGTATATCACTTCATCTAAAATGGATGGCAATAATCAGCCGATTTTGATCCCGCTTTCTAGCGTCGCGAATTTTGAAGAAAAACTGGGAGCTTCTCAGATTAATCGTCGAGATCTGGCGCGTGAGGTGCTGGTTGAAGCAAATACCTCTGGACGCCCCGCAGGTGACATCGGTACGGATATCAGCAGACTTCAGGATACTTTCGACATGCCGCCGGGTTATAGTTTTGATACCCAAGGCGCCAATGCAGATATGGCAGAATCCGCAGGTTATGCGCTCACTGCGATTACCCTGTCAATTGTATTCATTTATATAGTACTCGGCTCCCAGTTCAACAGCTTTATTCACCCTGCTGCCATTATGGCTTCATTACCCTTGTCATTAATTGGTGTATTCCTGGCGCTATTCCTGTTTAATTCGACCATGAACCTGTTTTCAATTATCGGTATTATTATGCTGATGGGCCTGGTGACCAAAAATGCGATTCTGCTTATCGACTTCATCAAGAAAGCCATGGATCGGGGTGAAGCCCGTTATGATGCGATTCTGAATGCCGGCAAAACCCGTTTACGTCCAATTCTGATGACCACCAGTGCCATGGTCATGGGAATGGTGCCGCTCGCTCTGGGCTTAGGTGAAGGTGGTGAACAAAGTGCACCGATGGCACATGCCGTGATCGGCGGGGTAATTACCTCCACCCTGCTGACATTGGTCGTGGTTCCAGTGATTTTCACTTACCTGGATGACTTTAAGAATTTTATGCTGCGCCAAGCCCGTAAAATCATGGCATAATTTAAACCATCACAATGAGGTGACATTCACGAATGTTCACCTCATTTTTTATTGTATAATCTCTGCTTTAACGCTTAATTTTTTTAGGACAGTTTCCATGCGCGCGAGTCGCTTTTTATTTGCAACGTTGAGAGAAACCCCGAACGATGCTGAAGTTATTTCACATCAGCTGATGCTTCGTGCCGGTATGATTCGTAAGTTGGCTTCAGGTTTGTACACCTGGCTGCCGATGGGCGTTCGCGTATTAAATAAAGTTGCAGCGATCGTTCGCGAAGAGATGAATAACGCGGGTTCACTCGAAGTCTTGATGCCTGTGACCCAACCAGCTTCTCTTTGGGAAGAATCTGGTCGTTATGTGCAATACGGTCCTGAACTATTACGTTTTAAAGATCGTCATACCAATGACTTTGTGCTTGGCCCAACACATGAAGAAGTGATCACTGATCTGGCACGTAATGAGCTAAAAAGTTACAAACAACTGCCTGCAAACTTCTACCAGGTTCAAACCAAGTTCCGTGACGAAATTCGTCCTCGTTTTGGCGTAATGCGCTCACGTGAATTCATCATGAAAGATGCCTATTCTTTCCATGCGGATCAGGAATCTCTGCAAGAAACTTACGACAAAATGTACGAAGCGTACTGCAAGATCTTTACCCGTTTAGGTCTGGATTTCCGTCCAGTACAAGCGGATACCGGTTCAATCGGTGGTTCAGGTTCACACGAATTCCACGTCTTGGCTTCAAGTGGTGAAGATGATATCGCCTTCTCAACTGAATCTGATTATGCGGCTAACATCGAAATGGCTGAAGCAATTCTTGTCGGTGAACGCGCTGCTCCAACGCAAGAACTGAAAGTGGTTGATACCCCAAATCAGAAAACCATTGCTGATGTATCCAATTTCCTTGGTACTGATCCTGCGCATTCAGTAAAGGCATTACTGGTTCAAGGCGTTGCACCTGAAGAAGGTAAAGCAGCTCCTGTCGTTGCCCTGTTCCTTCGTGGTGACCATGAACTGAATGAAATTAAAGCCGAAAAGCATCCAAAAATTGCTGCGCCTTTGGCTTTTGCTACTGAAGCTCAACTTGCTGAACTAGGTTTGACTGCTGGTTTTGTAGGTCCGCAAGGTTTAGTAGAAAAAGGCCTAACAGTAATCGTTGACCGTGCTGCTTCTGTACTGTCTGACTTTGTTGCAGGTGCAAACGAAGCAGACAAGCACTCAACTGGCGTGAACTGGGAACGTGATGCGCAGTTTAGCGAAGTTTATGACCTGCGTAATGTGGTTGAAGGCGATCCTTCTCCAGATGGTAAAGGTACACTTCAAATCAAACGTGGTATCGAAGTAGGTCATATCTTCCAGTTAGGCAAAAAATACTCTGAAGCTTTAGGCTGTAAAGTCTTAGGTGAAGATGGCAAACCATTCACTGTAACGATGGGTTGTTATGGTATCGGTGTGACACGTGTCGTAGCATCTGCAATTGAACAGAATTACGATGAAAAAGGTATCATCTGGCCGGCTGCGATCGCTCCATTTGAAGTGGCAATTGTGCCAATGAATGCGCATAAATCACCTCGCACTTTAGAAGCAGCTGAAAGCTTATATGCAGAACTGCAAGCTGCTGGTTTTGACGTATTGCTTGATGACCGTAACGAGCGTCCAGGTGTGAAATTCTCTGATCTTGAATTGACTGGTATTCCACATCGCATTGTGATTGGTGAAAAAGGTCTGGATGCAGGTACTTTTGAATATAAAGGTCGCCGTGATGCAGAATCAGTAAATCTTTCGAAAGAAGAACTACTGACAAAAATTGCGAAATAATTTTTTCTGAATCAATAAAAAATCCCGCTTAGTGCGGGATTTTTTATATGTCTGAATTAGCAGAACTTATGTCCGCCAAAGCAGTTTGAGGTCACATTCTGGTTCTGTAGCAGCTTATCCATTAAGGTTAAAGTTGCAGGAGTACCATCTACATAGTTAGTAAATTTACCTACATCAATATTCAATTTACGTACCACCGCGACATTCGCCAGAGACCCTAAAGCCTCGCCCACACTGACATCAATCAAGTTTTCAGGACGTAAAAGAAATTCAGAAATAGCAGTTGCTACCTGAGGTAACACGAATGAAATATCAACTTCATCTGTAGTTTTTAATACACCCAGTTGAATCGGGTCTTTAAAAGATAGCCACCAACCTGGTTTGGCAATATCAGCCGCGTCCGCACCTTGCCAATGCACATTCTGACTCTGTAAAGACAAATAACCGCCTGTACCATTTAATGGAATATTATGGATCATATTTAGAGCCTGAACAAAGGTGATGTCCATATTCAGGTTATCCAGACTTGAACCAGCACCCATTTGAAAGAAAGAATGTGTTCCTAAATTAAGAAATCCAATTAATGGATCAAACTCTACATACAGCTTATCTTTTGAAAAATCTGGTGTACCAATCACATCACTTGGCAAAGTTGAACCCGTTAAAGCCTTTGCTAATGGAATCGAAGCAATAGTAGAACGGATATTACTTACAGTCGCTGACTTTAAGCGTTGCCCAGTCACGACAGTTTCTGGCATAGTAAAGTCTACCCGCATGGAAGGCACTGTAATCCCGGTATGGCCATCAGCACCTGGCTTACTGGTAAAAGTACGTGTTTGTCCTAATGCTTTTAAATTCCCTGAGATTTTTTCATCATTTGCAACACCAAAGGTTCCTGCTTTAGTCACGGATTCACCAGTGGTTTGCGCCATTTTCATATAACCACTAAAACTTTTGAGGCCATCATTCGGATTTTCGACGTTGTCAGTCCCCATGGTTAAGAGTCCGACAATTTTATCTGCACCTAGACGGAAACCGACCACTTCACGGGTAGAGGCACTTCCGCCATTTTTAATTGCAAACTCAACAAAGGGATTACTCACACTGGCGCTGGTATTAGCACGGTCACCTGAAAAGACAGGGTTACCCTTATCATCAAGACTGGTATTTAAGCCACTCAATGCCAGGTTAGAAATATCAATATCACAGCCATTAGTATTCCCAATACTGTTATTAGTTCCACCACAACCGAGCTGCAAAGTTTTGATATTAATGTTCAGTTCCATTAAAGCTTCAATACTTAGCTTATGGAAGTTAATCCCTTGTGATGAATCATAAGCATTTTCCAAATTTAATAAGGCCTGTGCATCAACTGCCGATAAAGCCTCATCGTCTAAGGCTGTCATTGCCATCGCCTGTTGAGTAAGGCCCATTAAAGTGACAATCAAGCTATTCAATATTATTTTTTTCATGAAATCATCCCTTATTTCAGCGCGGTGTAATGCCTAGCGTACTGCGCATGGTTCCGCCTGTGAGTGCAATTGTTGCTATATTCTGCATATTGCCATTTGTGGTCATGGCCATGTTGGTTCTAAACGGCTCGATAATCTTCTGATCTTTATTAAATTTAATTTGATTATCTAAAGTAACAGTATCTTCACTCACGCCTATTTTGGTGATTAATCCTAAATTTCCTTCCATACGATTAAAGTTAATCGCAGAAGTATGAACTGCACCTGTGCTATCTACATCTTCATTAATCAGACTAAAATAACTACCAAGATTATTAACATCACCTTTTTCTGCAGAAGTTAATGTTCGGAACTTAAAGTTTGCATCCAACGATAAATAATTTGCGTCTGCTACATCCAGTCCTGGAATAATCATTAACTCACCACTACCATCAAGCATCATGGCAATTGTTGTTAATACATCGTCGCGTTTAGAAAAGTTGTCATCAGGAACAAACTGATCACATTTATTGCCTGATACACAGTTATATTTAGATCCTGGTAATTGCCCAATTGCCACTTCAGCTTTCGCCGCGATCAGCAATTTATCAGCTTTTACATAGATGCCTTCATCTTCATAACCAATCACCCCTTTGGATTCAATAAAGGCATCAATATTTCGAAGGCCAGCATAATAGTTTCGCGCATGGCCATTCTCTACACCACCATCAATTAAAAGAATTGAAGTTGTACTTGGTGCTCCAGTTTTGGCATCCTTTCCATAACCTTCAGTTGATGCCATCACGTTATAGGCAATACCATTCTTGTCACCGTCATATTTTGTACCCGATAAGGCAACATTGGCATTCAGGTTGTAAATTGGAATACCAATTCCCCAAGAACCACTATTCCCGGAAATAACACCAGTATCATTAGAAATAAAATTTGCTTTGGCTGCAATCGACTGGAAATCCATACCCCGTATGGCGATTAGTGCAAAATCCTGATTAGCAGACGTACTGCTTAAAGTTTGCTGCAAAATCGGATTACTTTGTCTAAGTGTTGACTTAATATTGTCATTCACTAAAAACTCTAGGCTCTGTGCCTGAATTGTATTGATATAAATATCGCCAAAATCGATATATGCATTATTTTTTCCAGTTAATGAACGTAATTCATTAAACTGAACTGCATAGCTTCCTTTACCCGTATGACCAATTTCCAAAGTCGTTGGATTTAAACCCTGTGCTGCTGCCACTTCCTGATTGGTAAAATCAGCTGATAAACCAAGATGCAAGCCGCCTTCACCTGCGTTATAGCTTGAAACACTGCGATCTTGTCGCGTCAGCACACCACCAACTTTATTACTTATATCAAAAGAGTTCAGTTTTGACTGATCAGCACCTAACGACAAACGTGCATTACTCACTGCACCCGAAATACCATAGCGCATGATATTTTTTAAATCGCCATCTCCATTCTGATAGCGTAAATCAAAGTTTAATCCAGCTGTTTGCGCACCAGTTGTTCCTACAGCCACTGGTTTTAAATTAATTAGATGGTCTTGTGTGCCACTTTTACTGGCGAGTACGACGCCTTGTATCGGGTCTATATACATATAGCCCGTACCAGCGAAGTTAAAATTAAAGTTATCTAGAACTAAGCTATTTGTACCTAAAGTAGGTTTGATCGTGGCATCTTGCAAATTGAAATCGATAGTAGCTGTTTCATTCTTATTGAATAAACCTGCTGTCGTATGAAGCACCATTTTAAATGGACTATCAATCGCAAGACCTAATTTGCCCAAATTTTGATTGTTTTCGACACAGCTTGTTCCAACACAATCCTTACTCACAAGTTTAAAATCTGCATTGGCACTAAAGGGAGCTACGCTTGCTTCTAGACGGATCCCTGCACCAGCATCGGTCGCACCGACATCAAACTTAAGCTGGCTTAAAATCGCATTTTGATCTTTGCCTAAGATTTCTACTTTATGCAATCCCAGTCCCATCTTGGTATTTACATCAGCATTCGGGTCATACCAATTGAGCTGTTCAACTTCTACTTTTGATACCTCGTGTGTAATCGTAATACCGTCTTGACCAGTGATATGACCCAATTCTTGTTCTTCAATCAGCTCTAGTGCATAACTATGCTGTGCTAAACAGACACATGCCGTTAATAATTTAATTTGTGATTTTATTTTTTTCATTCTTTCATCCCTATACTGCATCCATGCAGTTAGCAACGGCTTTGTGCACTCCCAGCTGAGCAGTTAAAGCCAAATATTTTTAAGTTTCCTGACATGTGCATGTTGCCGTGCATATTGAGACCCATAAACCCCTTCTCACGCCCCCGGTCAAATTCCGGAACATCTGCTGAGGCAGTGTTATATGTACCGTCCGCTTTATAAACACGATTGGTGAAGGTCGTATACTTCTCTGAATTGGCATAGCCTTCTTTATCGCCCTCACCGGTTCCGGTTTCAATAGCCAAAGTATTAAAACCCAAGTTTCTGATTTTTAAAGGTTTGTCATCATAAAAAGTGATTTTCATGGCTGTTTGAGGATCGCCTGCCACATTAGTAATTGTAGTGCCATCGATAGAAAACTTATCAATTTGCAGGGTGCCTTGTATGCCTTTAAATACCAGCCATTTTTTATTGCCTTGAGCATCAACATGATTGTTCGGAGAAATAGCCAAGCGACAAAACAAGGTGTTAATTCCACAATCTGTTGTTGGCTTGTAATACACCTCTAACTTATTAGCGACCGTTTCAGAAATTTGAGATTTCGTTAAATCAGTAGCGTATTGATGGTTGAGTGACAAGGTCCAGCTTAAATCTGCTCCACCTTGACCCGTTTCCGCTGTCATTTGCTGCGGATCAAGACTGACCAAGCCGGCTTGTGTCGCAAAAGAAATCCCAAGAACTGTAGCAAGCATTAACTTTTTCAACATTGCCCTATTCCTTTATAGACCTGTAGTTTTTATTTTTAGATGTTGAATCAACACACCATCAATCACTGCTGAACCAAAATTCCTCATTGAGTTATCAGTAGCCCCCCTAAATACCACACCAGTAGCATTATTATCATCTTTTGCCTTCAGCATATTAGTATTGGCAATACGTTCAACAGAACCAATGGCGATACTACTGTGAGTTGCATCGCGTCCTTGATACAAGGCAATGCTATCTGAAGCTTGAGCTTTAATTTCAGTACCACACGTATATACATTACATGTAGAGCCTAAAAGTGCTTCTGATCCTAAAAAGCCACCTTTTCCATCTGGATAACGCTGATAAATCCGGTTGTAAATATCTGGAATTTTAGGAATACGTGTCACTTCCAAAATAATATTATTTCCTTCCGAACCCACAACAAAAGGCTGATACATACTTCCTAGTACCAAATTGATATTCGGGCTATATAAATACAATCCCTCGGTATCATGAAATATAGGAGCTGCAGAGCCATTTAAAGCAGGAGTCGGACCATCTCCATCAAGATTATTCTCTTTTGCTGCACTACTAATACGAATCCCTTTACTGTTCAAATTGTTTGAATCACTGGTCAAAGTAGAGGGATCATCATTAGTATTGAGTCGGATCAGACTCGCCAGGCCCAAGGTTTGACTATATGCAAGATCAGGCGATGTAAGGGTTTGAAATAATCGGACTTGCGAACCGTTCATGCTCAAGCCATTAGCAATAAACTGTGCACGAAAACGTTCAGAAATATCTAAGCCTGAAGTAGGTGCTCCAGTAGCATAATCTACGGTATTACTTGAATTTAAAGAACGTGAGAAAATATCAGTCCAGAAACCAAGCTTAATATTATTATCTGCTTCATTTGCAGCAACTGTTGCAAGAGGTGCTTCTAAAGCTAGATAGCCCACTTCTTTTCCCGTATCCGTAAACTGTTTTACTGTTTCGGCTCCGGCATGAAATAACCAAGGATTGCTGGCTGTTCCCCAATTAAACCCCTGATTGCTATAGCGGCTACTGAGTGAATTATCACTTTTTGATAAAGCTAAACCATAGATAAATACATCAGCCTTCGTACGAAGCGTACTGACTGAGGCACCCATTGCAGCTTCTTTGGCCGCCGTTGTTGCGCTCGCTTTAACCGCCTGCTCCATAGCGGTCACCGTATTTTTTGCCTGAATCAGCGCATATTTATCAGCTTCAATTGCTAATTGTTCTTGAGTCCTACTTTCTATAATACCAGGAATAACAGTATCTATTACATTCGTTCGTGTACCTACTTCTTGCGTCCATTTGTTATTAAGAGAAGTACTTGTGCGACTTCCCCATAGTAATTCAATCATTTCATAGGTATTTAAGAGCGCATATTCAGCAGATTTCTCCTTATTTAATAAAGTAGCCTCCCACCATTCAGGTCTAGTTGTTGTACCATCATTAGCAAGACTACTTCTACCATCATAATAATCTTTATAGCGCTGATCATAATATCGCTGCATTAAATCCGACCGTCGCTTTTCTTCTACTATTCCACTACGAACATTTGCTTTAAATGTTGCTGTATCATACAAAGCTTTAGTTGAAGTATAATTATCTGTTTTATATTGATTATATTTAGAAGTATATGTATTTTCATAAAGATTAGCATTTGCACTAATACCATTTAAATAGCTACTTGCATACACTCGATCATAGACTTTGTTATAGGCACGCTCACCTAACTGAGCATAGTTCTCTCCAGTCGGAATAATACGAATAAATCCAGTGTCTGCCTGACCTGGATTGGCAATACCTCGTGCATAACTTGAACCGCTGGAAGCATCATTCGGTGCCTGAAAAACCATTTTAAAGTCATCAAGTACCAGGGCAACACCTTCACCGGTTGTATCAGAAAGAGAAGAATCAGTTAATTCCTGCATTGCATGTGCGGATGGCAATAATCCTAAACCGATCATCATTGCCAAATAGCTTTTATGAAATTGAAATTTAGCTTTTATTTGAGCCATCTCGACCTATCCTTCTTATCTGATGCTCCGCATCTTTATCCTTCAGCTTCCCAGCCTTCAATTTTTGATTTTTATGATGCTTGGCACATCTTTTTTATATATTCATTCTTCATTATGCTTATTTTTAGCAGGATTACCAAAGCCAAAAGACCAAAAACCCCGAGTTTCCGATGAATGAAACAGCAAAAAAAATAAGCGAGGCATTAGCCTCGCTTATTCAATGCTTTAAAACTATTAAGCTTTAGGCAAAGTAACGCCTGTCTGCCCTTGGTATTTACCACCACGATCTTTATAGGAGGTTTCACAAACTTCGTCTGATTCGAAGAACAGCATTTGAGCCACACCCTCACCCGCATAAATACGTGCAGGCAGGTTAGTTGTATTTGAAAACTCCAGCGTGACATGACCTTCCCACTCAGGTTCAAGTGGAGTCACATTCACGATAATGCCGCAACGTGCATAAGTCGATTTACCCAAGCAAACGGTCAGTACATTTCGTGGAATACGGAAGTATTCTACTGTACGCGCTAAAGCAAATGAGTTGGGTGGAATGATACAAACATCCGATTCAATATCGATAAAGCTTTTTTCGTCAAAGTTTTTCGGATCGACAATTGCAGAGTGAACATTGGTGAATACTTTAAACTCACGCGCACATCGCACGTCATAGCCATAGCTTGAAACACCATAAGAAATCAGCTTTTGACCATTTTCATCCAGACGAATCTGGTTTTCTGCATACGGTTCAATCATGCCGTGTTTTTCGCTCATTTCGCGAATCCAACGATCAGACTTAATTGCCATTGATATAATCCAAAAATCTTAAAAATAAGTAATTGCGACGTACTTTAACTGAAATTGACACTAATGAAAATAAGCGAAATTCTGACAGCTAAATTTCAGGAAATTTAGCTGCTTTTTCAGGTTTAAAGACTGAGGAGTGCTGAATAGGATAAAGGTACAGAAAAGCTCATTAAAATAATGGAAGCGGTCTTTTGTAAGTTCTTTTGATTCAGCCAGCGATTGTTTTTTCTGGCCAATAAGCTACCTAAAAAGGTCCAGAAAAATGCGATAGGAATAAGTAATGCCAAGAATGCCAGCATATAAGTCACATAATATTGACTGCTTTTCCACACAATGACCGGGAAAATAGCCGAAGCAAATAATAATGCCTTAGGATTCAGCAAAGTCGCCAAAAATAGTTCCCGTGCCCGAATCGAAATACATTGAAAATTTTCACCAAGTTCTGCGGTACGCCATAATTTTAAAGCTAAAAATAGAATATAAGCAGCACTACAGAGTTTGAGAATATGAGGTAATTCCGGTAAATAGACCGAGATTTTACCAATCAAAAAGCCCCAGAATGTAATTGCGATGAGATAGCCGAAAGCTTCTGCAGGAATAAGGCGAAAAGTTTTTCTAAATCCAACTTGAATACCTGACGATGCCAATAAAGTATTGGTTGGGCCCGGTGTTAATAGAATGGCTGCCACTAAACCAATAAATAACCATGAAATCATAGTTTGACCTCGCTCTTAGGTATTAAGCATAAAATAATCCGGTCAAATCTGCAAAAAAATAATTGTAAGAGAACATATTAAAAAAAATATATTTTATTTTTTTATTTATTTTCATATAATTATATAAAAATAAAAGAAAATTTTATTTCAGTCAATTTTGTCAATTTATAAAGCTATAAGCTCATCATAAAATTGCTATAA
The DNA here is from genome assembly GCF_046635365.1 of Acinetobacter sp. NIOH-H-8. Classification (NCBI taxonomy): domain Bacteria; kingdom Pseudomonadati; phylum Pseudomonadota; class Gammaproteobacteria; order Moraxellales; family Moraxellaceae; genus Acinetobacter; species Acinetobacter sp. NIOH-H-8. The sequence goes on along the minus strand of NZ_JBHDVN010000011.1, from coordinate 58,001 downwards.
AAGTAGAAGTTTCAATAGAGTATTCGGACTTAAAATTCCTGAAATACTAGTCTCTATACCATGAAAGAAAAATTATCCAAAACTTTAAAATCATTATTTCTAGTAATCTTTGATTGAATTTTAACTAACTAAAAATCCCTGCTCTTGCATATGAACTTTGCACACTTCTATAGAAAGATTTAGTGATGGGAGCAACTTTTACCTAACTCCTAATGATTAAATTTCCACTCTCCATTTAAGATGTCTATCTTGCTCAATTTGTTCAACATATTGATAAAGCAAAATTTCGAAAAAAATGTTATTAAAGGTATTCAGACAAAATAATTGCTGTTAAATTGTACAAGGACAACAATTGATAATTCACATTTTTTAACATCCAGACGGTTTAGTATATTGTTGTTTTAATTATATTTTAAGAACTACAGAATAATATCAGGAGTCATATATGAATAAATGGATCAAACTTTCAGTCATGAGCTTAGCGTTATCAGGCGTAGTTGCCTGCTCGAATGATAATGCACAAAATAAATCAGATAATCAGGCTGCATCTGGCGAGAGCGTAGCTGCAGATAAACTGCAAACCCGATTTGTCAATATTGCGACAGGTGGTGCCTCAGGCCCTTATAATGTCATCGGAACAGGATTGGCTGAAATCTATAACAAGACCTACGGCGTAAGTTCCAAAACCCAGACCACAGGGGCTTCTGTCGAAAATCTAAATTTATTAAAACAGAACAAAGTTGAAATGGCCTTTGTCATGAGCGACAGCTTAACTGAAGCAATTAATGGTCAAGGCAGTTTTAGTTCTAAAATTGACAACGTGCAGCAGATCGCTGCGCTTTATCCAAACTATGTACAGATTGTCACTTCAAAACGTTCTGGTATCAAAAATATTGAAGATCTCAAAGGCAAACGTATTGCAGTGGGCGCCCAGAATTCAGGTGTAGAAGTGAATGCCCGTACTCTATTGAACGGTTTTGGTATCACTTATAAGGATGTCAAAGTAGATTACTTAGGTTATGCCGAAGCAGCTGATGCCTTGAAAGGCGGTAAACTGGATGCAGCCTTCCTGACCAGTGGTCTTCCAAACTCTTCACTGATGGAGCTGCAACAGGGCTTTGATCTACAACTGGTGAGTATTAATCCAGATAAAGTGAAAGCGATTGCCAAAGATCAGGCGTATTTCCTGCCAATGACCATTCCTAAAGGGACCTATGGCAATGCTGAAGATATTCCTACAGCTGCGATCATGAATGCGCTGGTGGTTCGTTCTGATCTCTCTACAGATGATGTATATAAGCTAACCAAGACGTTCTTCTCCAGCTTGGATCAACTCGCCAATTCACATCAGGCTGCTAAAGAAATCACTTTAGAAGGTGCACAAAAAGGTCTGGTTGCTCCACTGCATCCGGGCGCGCAAAAATTCTATGATGAGAATAAAGCGAACTGATGAAATGGATACAAGGTGCAGCGATTGCTGCACTTTTTAGTTTGGCTACTTTTTTTATTAGCTGTGTTTGGATGACATTTTCGTATATTTTTGTGGAAGTGAAAGAGCAAAATTTCCAGTGCAAAATTGACCAGAAATCTTTTCAGCTGAGCTGGATGCATTCGGTAGAAAGAACACAGTGGAAAGAACGTTATCTTCTAGACAAGGATCATTTCATTCTGACAGACACTCAGTTCATTTCATTTGGTGCGGGTACACCTGATCAAGGTACTATTACTCGACAGGATGATGGCAATATCCATATGCAAATCAACCGGAAGATGAAAGAAATCAATTGGGTGATTTCACGCAGAATGCAGGGAAAAATCGAAGTTGCTGATCGTATCTGGAATATTTATCAGGATTTTCCCGACTATAGCACGGTACAACTTTCTATAAAAAAAGACAGCCTATGGAAAAAAAGAGGTTTAAATGATTGCCTATGAATCCACAAGAAACAAGAAATGTGACCGAAGCACTGGATGATCAACAGCAACAAGAATTATTAGAAAAATTTGACCGCGAATCTGTCACTCGCAACCCGATTAACAAATCGGTTCGCTGGTTTATTGCTGCCTTGGCAATATCCTATTCGTTATTTCATCTTTATATTACTTTTAATCCCTTACCCGAACTGATCCAGCGTGCGGCGCATGTATCCATTGGTCTGGCGCTGATTTTCTTGTTATATCCAGCACGTCAAGCAAGTAGCCGACAAAAAGTCGCATGGACAGACTGGATTTGGGTGATCGCCTCTTTTGCTTCTTTCTTTTATTTATTTAAAGAGTATCAAGCGATTATGACCACTCGGGGAGGCATTCCCAATACGCTGGACATTGTCTTCTCGATTATGACAGTAGTATTGGTGGTTGAGGCTGCTCGAAGGGTAATGGGCTGGATGTTGCCGATCTTAGGACTGATTTTCTTAAGCTATCCATTTGTCAGTCATTTTGAATGGATGCCGGATCGCTTGCTCACTCGCCCCTATACATTCAGTGATATTTTCGGACAAATGTATCTGAAGACTGAAGGTTTATATTCTTCAGCCATTGGTGCTTCAGTCACCTTTATTTTCCTGTTTATCCTGTTTGGTGCCTTTCTGGCGAAATCAGGAATGGGAAAATTATTTAATGATCTCGCCATGGCACTTGCGGGACATAAGCAAGGTGGACCAGCCAAGGTCGCGGTGATTTCCAGCGGTTTTATGGGCAGTATCAACGGGACGGCGGTTGCCAATGTCGTAGGAACAGGTTCATTTACCATTCCTTTAATGAAGAAAATTGGCTATCACAAAAACTTTGCCGGTGCAGTGGAAGCCAGTGCTTCTGTCGGCGGGCAGATCTTGCCGCCAGTAATGGGTGCCAGTGCCTTCATCATGGCAGAAACCACGGGTGTCAGTTATGGCACGATTGCCTTAGCTGCGGTATTACCTGCCCTGCTGTATTATCTCGGTGTGATGGCACAAGTCCATTTCAGAGCTGGTCGGGATCACCTGAAAGGCGTTCCCAAAGCTGACCTACCACGAGTCAAAGAAGTCCTGAAAGAACGAGGACATTTATTATTTCCAATCGTTGCTTTGGTATTCTTTTTATTCCAGTCGATTCCAGTGAGTTATGCCGCTGTTTATACAATTTTGTTGACCATTGTGGTGGCAGCATTCAGAAAATCCACCCGTATGGGACCTAAGGAAATTCTGGAGGCTTTAGCTGATGGCGCCAAGCAGTCACTTTCAGTGATGGCTGCCTGTGCGGTCGTGGGTATCATTATTGGTGTGGTGAGTTTGACTAGCTTTGGTTCTGTCATGACTTCTTCAATCATGAGTATTGGTGCTGGCAGTCTGTTCCTCACCCTGTTCTTCACCATGATTGCATCGATGATTCTGGGCATGGGTCTACCATCGATTCCTGCCTATATCATTACCGCGACGATGGCAGCACCTGCTTTGGCCAACTTTGATATTCCAATCCTAGTCGCGCATATGTTTGTGTTTTATTTTGGCCTGTTTGCCAATATTACCCCACCAGTTGCCTTAGCCGCCTTTGCTGGTGCCGGGATTGCAGGTGGTGACCCAATGCGGACTGGATTCCTGGCCTTGCGCCTATCCCTAGCCGGATTTATTGTGCCCTTCCTGTTTGTCTATAACCCGGCGATGCTAATGATTGATACAACAGATATTGCCGTGAATGCCAAAGAATTTGGCTTACCGGCATGGAATGTCATTTTAAGCATTACCGTAACATCCATTGTCGGCATTCTGGCACTTGGCGCTGCAGTAGAAGGCTACTTTAAAACCGCGATGAATTGGTTCTGGCGCATCTTCCTAGGGGTTGGCGCTCTCATGATGATTGTGCCTGAGACCATGACCGATATTATCGGCACCATCATGGTGATTATTGCAATTGGCTTTAATATCATTCAGGCAAGAAAAGAAAATACAGCTACGACTAAAACCTCATAAAAAAAAGAGAGCTTAAGCTCTCTTTTTTTTATTATAGAATCTTAGAAAATACGAGTTTTATCTTTTTCTGCTTTTGGCAATTTTGCTGCAATTTTCTGAGCAATGGCCATATAACTTTCAGCAGCATCATCTCCAGCAATCACTGAAGGCTTACCGGCATCGGCATTTTCACGAATCACTGCATTCAAAGGCAAGCGGCCGAGCAATGGAATATTGTATTGCTCTGACAGTTTATCACCGCCGCCTGTACCAAAGATCTGTTCTTCTTGACCGCAGTTTGAACAGATATGGGTCGACATATTTTCGACTACCCCCATCACTGGAATCTGCACACGGTTAAACAGTTCAATGCCTTTGGTCGCATCCAGCAATGCCACGTTTTGTGGTGTGGTGACGATCACAGCACCTGTGACTGGAATACGCTGAGCGAGCGTTAACTGGATATCACCTGTACCTGGTGGCATATCAATCATCAATACATCCAGATCTGGCCATAAAGTTTGATTGAATAGCTGCATCAAGGCACCTGTTGCTTTCGGACCGCGCCAAGCAACTGGCGTATTATTATCACCCGTTAGGTGGCCAATCGACAGCACTGCCATACCATAGGCATCGAGTGGGACAAACTGTTCGGCTTCGATCATCGGGGTTTTGCCGACATTGCCGAGCATCGTCGGAATACTTGGACCATAAATATCCGCATCCAGTACACCCACTTTCAAACCTAATTTTTGCAAAGCCAAAGCCAGATTCACAGTTGTGGTTGATTTACCTACACCGCCCTTACCTGAAGAGACCAGAATGACATTCTGAATGCGTGGATGCTTCGGCACATCACGTTGCTGTGGAGCAGCTTTCTGGATCGGCGGATTATTTGGGTCAGCTTCTGCTTGAGCTGCATGGCCTGAAGCATCAGCCACAGGTGGCAGATTCGATTTTGAAGCAGCAGTTTGCGGCTGGCTGGAACAGCTCTCACCTTCTGCATGATGATGTCCACAACCGCCTTCTTTCTTATGACCCGTCTTTTGCTGAATCACATGCAGGTTTAGTTCTTTAATACCGCATTTCTCTAGCGCATCCGCCAGTTCATCATGAATTTGCTGTAACTGCTCTTTTTCTTCCGGATAAGTATTAATGGTGATTTGCAGGATCTCACCTTGCACATTGACCTGAGTAATCCGGTCTTTCAGTGCATTACTAGAATTTGGCAAGATATAGTTTTGCAGTACGTTTTGCACAGCTTCTTCGTTCACCTCCTTGGAAGGCGAAAAAACCGATTTAAGCGAAGAAAGCCAGGACATAGGTTACTCCAAAAATATAGATAGACATCTGAATAGCTTAGTTTAACGAGGTTTTAGGCTCAGGTTAAGCAATCTGTATTCACAAGCCCAAAAGACAAATATGATTTCCAACTATTTTACTGGGTTTTAAAGGGTTACAGGGAAGAAAATTTATAAAGTCAGCATCACATCTTATTTATTGTTTTATATTATTGATATTTAAAATTTTAAAAAAATTAACTAGATAGTATCCATTAAAAAGCCACTTCATTCAAAAACTGAATGAAGTGGCTTTCCACATGAAATGATTATTTATGATTTTTATCTTGATCGGTCTTGTTTTGCCCAGATTGATCAGCCTTATCCTGATCCTTTTTAGCATCATCTTTATTATTGGTCTGAGCTGATTTTTGGTCCTTATCCTTAGCCTCTTTAGATGAAGAATCCTGATCCTGCTTTTTCGAATCATTTGACTGAGACTGGTCATCGCCTTTCACTTTAGTCATGGTTTCAGCCGCCATCTGTTTCAACTCATTTAGTTTCGTAGCAGCTTCATTTACCAAATCACTAATTTTGACCTTGGTATCTTCAAACTTGTGTAGCGCTTCATCTTTTAAATTTGCCATACGATCGTGCTCAGCGTGATTTGCTGATTTATCTCCAGAACTTTGATCCTGTGCCTTTTTCGAATCATCTGACCCTTGCTCACCATTTTTTTGGCTGTCTGATTTGCCATTTTTTAACTCATTCAGAATCTTTTCGCCTTTTTGCAATAGCTCTTCACCAATTGCGATGGCTTTCGCTTTTAAGTCATCCATTTTGGTACTTTCAGCTTTTTTATCTGACTGGTCACCATGATTAGATTGGTCATTTTTAGACGCATCTTTTTGCTCTGATTGCTGATGACCAGATGCTTTAGAGTCTTGCTGATGATCAGACTTTTCATCAGCCCCATTTTTTTGGGCTTCTAGGACTTCTTCATGTTTCTGCTTATGCTGTTTATCAATCTCATTCTGCTTTTGCTCTTGTTCAATCTTGTCATGCAGCTCTCGTGCATGTTGTTCTTTATCTTGATTCTGTTTTGAAGTACTTGTCTGGTTATTCTGAGTCATGAGTACCCTCCTAAGGCGTCATAATAAAAATGATCAGCCAAATTTTTAGCACAAAGCATGTAATGACGTGGGGGAATTAAGCAAACTGCAACAAAGCCTGTACATGTTGTTGCTATTGCTTGCAGGAAGTAGCATCAACTTATCTCAATCGAATTTTTAAGGGTCAATTTCCCGTCTATAGCCTGTTTTTGTATTCTGAATATTCAGCCTGATTTATTCCTAACGCTTATGTAAAAGCATTTCTTTGTAATCCCTTCTGCATCATGTAAAATTATGGCCCATTGCATAATGAATACGAATGAGAGAGTGAATCTGTGCGTAAAATCCTAGTCACCAATGCCCTTCCTTACGCCAATGGCCCGATTCATATGGGTCACTTACTCGGCTATATCCAGGCTGATATATGGGTACGTGCGATGCGTGCAATGGGTCATGACGTGACGTATGTCTGTGCGGATGATGCTCATGGTACAGCGATCATGCTGCGTGCTGAGGCAAATGGCATTTCACCTGAAGCACAGATCGCCAATGTGCAAAAAGAACACATTCGTGACTTTGACGGTTTCGGTGTGCATTTCGATCATTATGACTCTACCCACAGTGATACCAACCGCGCCCGCGCTTCAGAAATCTATATCAAAAACCGTGAAGCCGGTAATATTGCAGTTCGCCCTGTAACCCAGTTATTTGATCCTGAAAAAGGCATGTTCCTGTCAGACCGTTTTATTAAGGGTACATGCCCAAAATGTAAGGCGGAAGATCAATACGGCGATTCATGTGAAGTTTGCGGTACAACTTACAACGCGACTGAATTATTAAATCCAAAATCGACTTTAAGCGGCGCGACTCCTGTTGAGAAATCTTCGGATCATTACTTCTTTAAACTGCCAAATTTTGGTGAATACCTGCAAAAATGGACCCGTGACGAAGGCCGTCTACCCGTATCTATCGCCAACAAACTGGATGAATGGTTTGACAATGGCTTGAACGACTGGGACATCTCACGTGATGCACCTTATTTCGGCTTTGAAATTCCTGATGCACCAAACAAATATTTCTATGTGTGGGTGGATGCGCCAATCGGCTATATGTCGAGCTTCGAGAATTACATCAAAACTAAACGTCCTGATTTAAGCTTCGATGATTTCTGGAAAAAAGATTCTAAAAATGAAGTCTATCACTTCATTGGTAAAGACATCGTTTATTTCCATGCCCTGTTCTGGCCTGCAATGCTGGAAGGTGCAGACTACCGCACCCCAACCGGTTTATTCGTGAATGGCTTCCTGACTGTAAATGGTCAGAAGATGTCTAAATCTCGCGGTACCTTCATTAAAGCTGAAACTTATTTACAGCATTTGAACCCTGAATACCTGCGTTATTACTTTGCTTCTAAACTTTCTGACAAGGTTGAAGATTCTGACCTGAATCTGGATGACTTCGTTCAGAAAGTGAATTCGGACCTAGTGGGTAAAGTAGTGAATATCGCCAGCCGTTGTGCAAAATTCATCAATACCAAGTTTGACAACAAGCTAAGTGCAACTTGTGCCGAGCCTGAACTGGTTCAAAGCTTTATTGATGCTGGCGATTCAATTGCCAAAGCTTATGAAACCCGTGAATTCTCGGCAGCGATCCGTGAAATCATGGCACTTGCAGATAAAGCCAACCAGTACATCGATGAGAAAAAACCTTGGGCTTTAGCGAAAGTTGAAGGTGAAGAACAACAGGTTCACGGTGTGTGTTCTGTAGGTATCAACCTGTTCCGTCAATTGGCTGTGTATTTAGCTCCAGTGTTACCAACATTGGCTGCTCAGGTTCAGGACTTCCTGAAATTAGCTTCTTTCGACTTTGCTTCTCGTACAGAAATTTTGACTGGTCATGAAATTGCGTTGTTCCAGCCGCTAATGCAACGTGTTGATCCAAAAGCTGTGGCTGCGATGGTCGATGCATCTAAAGATTCTTTAGCTGCACCTGCTGCTGAACCAGCAAAAGCTGAGAAGAAAAAAGAGAAAGCCAAAGAGAAGAAAGCTGAACCTAAAGTTGGTGAAGCTGAGATCATCACGATTGATGACTTCATTAAAGTTGATTTACGTGTGGCTGAAGTTCTGGACGCTGCAACAGTTGAAGGTTCTGACAAACTACTGCAATTGACTTTAAATGTTGGAGAAGCTGAACCACGTAATGTGTTCAGTGGTATCCGTGAGTTCTATAAACCGGAAGACCTGAAAGGCAAACTGGTGGTGATGGTTGCGAACCTTGCTCCACGTAAGATGCGTTTTGGTATTTCGAACGGTATGGTACTTGCCGCTGGTAATGGCGAAGGTGTTTGGGTGATTTCACCTGAATCTGGTGCTAAACCAGGTGATAAAGTGTCTTGAGATTTAGGTCTTAGATAGAGGTAAAGCCTCTACATTGTAGGGGCTTTTTACTTAGTCTACTAAAATAATACTCAGCCAATAAAAGTTCTTCATCTTTAGTTTTTTTACCATTTATACAATTTATTTTCTTGTTTTTTAAAAATATATCTATAGAATCTAAACGCTTTTTTATTTTTAGAATTATTCGGGGTAAACATGAAAAAATTACTAGTTTCAGCTTTAGCAGCATCAACAATTGTATTCACAGGATGTTCAGTTCGTATGGCTGATATGACTGTAGCTTCAACTAAAAACTTCAACCTAAACTCAACTCAGTTCGTTAAAGGCGAACGCGTTAAAGGCGAAGATAAAGTTCCAGTAATTTTATTCCCTTTAGGTATTCCTAATTTCAAAACAGCAGTAGATCGTGCAATTGAAAAAGATCGTTGTGCAGTAGCACTTTCTGATGTAGTCATCACTCAACTAAATCAAGCATTTCTTGTAGGCCAAATTGGCTATCGCGTAGAAGGTACTCAAATTATTGACCGTTCTCAGCCTGAATGCAGTAAATAATTGCTTATTAAAAAAGCCTCTATCTTTAGAGGCTTTTTTAGGTCGATCTATAAATCAGATAGCACTTATTTATCAAGGAAAAATTCCCAGATGACATAGCCAATGCCGAAGCCTAGCAATGAATATAAGGTAATAATGAAAAATACAAATGCTGCATTATTTTTCTTTTTCCAAAAACTCATAGCGATACCCAAGGCTGTTTGCAATACCCCATGTTAACGGGCTTTTTTATAAAAGTGAAATTTATCTAAGTAATTTATTTATAAAAATATTTTTAGATAAAAAATCTTTTATTTCCTTACAAAATCAATATACAGATTTGAACTGAATGCCTAGTACAGATATTCAATTTCTCCTCTCTTTTTTAAAAAGGTAAATATTTTTATATTCTATTTTCATGCTTTACATGCTTTACATGCTAATACATAGCATAAACCTCATAACCATAAGAATTGCCATGAATATTTTAAAGACATCCCTTCTCACCTCTCTACTTTCATTATCTGTTTTGGGTATAAGTGTGAGTCAGGCTGCTGAACCTGCAACAATTGCTTCACCAAAACAAGTCGCCGGCTACTATCATCACCAAATTGGTAATACCCAGATTACGGCTCTGCTTGATGGTACAAACTACTTAAATCCATCAATGTTTAAAGGCTTAAGTGATGCAGAAAAGACTGAGATTTTAAAGAAATATCATGCCGATCAAGCCAAAGGTATACAGACTTCAGTCAATGCTTTCCTGATTAATACAGATAATCAACTACTCATGGTCGACAGCGGTGCTGCAAGCTGCTTTGGTGCGCACTTAGGATCAATTTATAATAACCTCAAGGCATCAGGTTATCAGCCTGCTCAAGTGAGTGGTATTTTCCTGACTCATCTCCACCCTGATCATGTTTGTGGCATTTCAAATAACGGCGCAGCAAATTATCCAAATGCCACCTTACATATTTCTAAAACCGAATATGACTACTGGCTAAGTCCAAATACCGTTAAAAAACTACCGAAAGACCAGCAGGAGGGTTTCTTAGGCACCGTAGAGAAAATTAAAGCAGCCCTTGCACCCTATGAAAAAGCTAAAAAAGTGAAAGTCTTTTCTGATAAATCTTTAGCCTTTGGGGGGGTCGAGTTTAAGCCATCCTTTGGTCATACCCCAGGGCATTACAGCTTTAAACTCAAAGCAGATGGCCAAGAAGTGGTTTTTGTGGGTGACATCGTCCATTCACATACCTTGCAATTCGACAAACCTGAAACAGCCATAGAATTCGATGTCGATCCTAAAACTGCGGTGCAAACCCGTTTAAAGCATTTTGCTGAATACGCCAAGCAAGGTCAGACCATTGCAGCGCCACATTTACCATTTCCGGGGATCGGTCATATTTACTCGAAAGATGGAAAGAGCTATCAGTGGATTCCCGTACATTTTAAAGATTAATTGAATACTTTAGATTTTAGCTCCGGATGAAACCCTAATTTGTTAGGGTTTTATTTATTGGAAATATAGCTAATCAATAGCCTATATGACTTCTAAAATTTAAAACCATGATGTACTTTTGCAATTCAAAATCATCTTTCACTTATTTTTTTTAAATTTTTTCTTAAAAATCCTTTCACTTTTCATGTGCACCTTTAGCACACATTTTTAACATGCCATTTTCCCGTGATAAAGCTAAATATCTAAAAAACAAAATATAAATTTAAATTTTATCTTTTCTTATGATGTCTTAGTTTGGTGCATAAAATTCTATTGTGCTTTATATCGAGTCTTGTCAGTTTCAAGAAATTCATTATCAAAATTTCCCTTGTTAGTAACTCTTTTCGAATCAGTTTGCCTCTATATACTGGATTTCTTTTGTGATTCTATGCACTAAATTGGAACGCACAATGCAAAATATAGACTTATTATTTCTCCTTCTCGGTGCAGTTCTAGTGCTCGCTATGCATGCAGGATTTGCGTTTTTAGAACTAGGGACAGTTCGCCATAAGAATCAGGTTAATGCCTTAAGTAAAATTCTCACTGATTTTTCCCTATCCGCCATCGCTTACTTTTTAGTAGGCTATTATATTGCCTATGGTCAGCATTTTTTCCACGATGCTTCTACTTTAGCAGCCGATCATGGTTATAACCTGATGCGTTGTTTCTTCCTGCTGACCTTTGCCGCAGCTATTCCTGCGATTATCTCGGGAGGTATTGCTGAACGGGCTAAAATGCGTTCGCAGGCTTTAGCGACTTTATTTTTAGTTGCTCTGATTTATCCATTTTTTGAAGGGATGATCTGGAATGGCAACTTTGGTTTTCAAGACTGGTTGGCAAATACCTTCGGTGCCAACTTCCACGACTTTGCCGGCTCTGTGGTCGTGCATGGCATGGGAGGCTGGATTGCTCTGGCTGCAGTCGTTTTACTTGGTGCACGTAATGGTCGATATAAGAATGATGGCCGGATTACTGCACATCCACCATCATCTATCCCTTTCCTTGCTCTAGGCTCATGGATTCTGATTGTTGGCTGGTTTGGCTTTAATGTAATGAGTGCACAACGCCTGGATGCTATTTCCGGACTGGTTGCGATTAACTCTCTAATGGCGATGGTCGGTGGAACTATTGCAGCAAAAGTAGCGGGTAAAGATGACCCGGGCTTCTTGCATAATGGTCCATTAGCCGGACTGGTTGCCATCTGTGCAGGTTCTGATGTGGTACATCCACTGGGTGCATTATTTATCGGAATCAGCGCAGGCGTGATTTTTGTAAAACTATTCACCTATACCCAAAATAAACTTAAAGTGGATGATGTATTAGGGGTTTGGCCTTTGCATGGTGTATGTGGTGCTTTCGGTGGAATTGCTGTCGGTGTATTCGGTCAGCAATGGCTCGGAGGCATGGGCGGTGTTTCTATTATTTCACAGCTATTCGGCACCGTACTGGCGATTGTAGTAGCTCTGGTGGGTGGATTTCTGGTTTATGGTCTGCTGAAAGTGTTGATCGGTATTCGTCTGAGTCAGGAAGAAGAATTTACCGGTGCGGATTTATCTATTCACCGGATCTCGGCAAATTCGGAAGAAAATATTTTTTAAGAACCAAATTAAAAAAGCCCCGAATCATTGGGGCTTTTTTTATGGTCTGCGATAATTGGAAAATTACTTCATCCCAAAGATCAGCTTTAATCCCAGCACGGTCATGACCGCCCCTGCTGCACGGTCAAAACCGGCTTTAAACTTCAAATATACTCGACGTGGCTTTTCAGCAGAAAGTGCAACGGCCACCAGCGAGCACCAGCCTGCATCAATAAAGAAACATAAAACCGGTAATACAAAATAAAAGTAAGTTGGAATTTCTTTTGGCAAAAGCGCAGTAAAAATACTGGCCAATACAATGGCAATTTTTGGGTTAGATAATTGAGTAATCAAACCTGTCATATAAGCACGACGTAAGGACATCTGAGTTTGACTGTCATCGCCTGCATCGATTGGCTCTTTGGCATGCTTGATAATTTTAAAAGCCAACCAGAGCAGATATAAACCACCACAAATTTTAAGCGCCAGATAGGCAGATGGCACCGCCAGTAAAAATGCCTGCAAACCTAGAATTGCCAGCAGACCAAAAATAGCCGCCCCTGTTCCAGTACCTAAAGCTGTAAATAGGCCATGCTTACGTGAGATCGCAATTGAATTTTTCGCTACATAAATAGAAGTCGGTCCTGGGCTCATTGCACCTAACATGAGTGCAAAGGCAATTGAACCTAAAATCCAAAATGATTCCACGTGACCATCCAAACTTAAAATGAATGGCTTATTTTAAGTAAAAATAATTTATTTTGCTTTAATATTTCTACACAAATGATGCAATATTTGTGCGAAATCCGGCTATTTCTTCAATTGGTCTTGAGCGGTGAGGGATGAATCAAGCATCTTATAATCATGGTCATGCACCGGCACTCCGCCAATGATCATGCTTCGTGTATCAGTTTTAGGCTTATTCAAAGGATCATCGCAGCCAGATAAGCCTACTAAGAGCAATACACTTAAAATCGTACAGGATAGTATTTTCATTATTCTATCCTCCTCTAAGTTCCCTATAAGATTCAGATTAGCAAATTTGTTTAAATTTTCAGCATATGAATTGTGACAATCTACAAAATTTTATTCTTAGTTTAAGGAGCTCATGATTGTGCCATCCTGCTGATTCTATTTCGCTATAATTTGCTCATTCTTAGCTTATGAAAATACCATGTTTGAAAAAATCGCCCAGCATATTCCAGACCAGCGCATCTGGCTGAAAGACAGGTTTGTAACCATACGCCGTCTGGATCTGGTGCATCCACAAATATCAGGCAACAAGTTTTTTAAACTGAAATACAATTTTCTGGAAGCACAGCAACTTGGCTTTAAAAAGCTGCTGACTTTTGGGGGCGCTTATTCCAATCATATTGCCGCAACGGCATTTGCAGCACAGCAGTTTGGCTTTGAGAGTGTCGGCATTATTCGGGGTGAGGAACTGGCCCATCGGCCCTTAAACCCCACTTTAGCGTTGGCACAACAATACGGCATGCAATTGTATTTTGTGAGTCGTGAAGAATATCGACGTAAACAGGACGCTGATTATCTGGCAGCATTAGCACAAAAGTTTCCTGCACATTACATTATTCCTGAAGGCGGTACTAATACATTGGCGATTCGGGGATGTCAGGAGATTCTAAAGGACGGCGATGCACAGTTTGATGTGATCTGCTGTGCTGTAGGCACTGGTGGCACGATTACAGGTTTGATTGAAGCCAGCCAGCCTCATCAACAGGTATTAGGATTTTCTGCCTTAAAAGGCAACTTCCTGAATGAGGAGGTGGCTAAGCTGACCAAGAAAAGAAACTGGTCCATTCTCGATGATTATTGTTGCAGTGGTTATGCCAAAACCACTCCTGAACTGATCCAGTTTATACAGCACTTTGAAGCTGAATATGATATTCCCTTAGAGCAAATTTATACTGGAAAAATGCTGTTGGGAATTTCTGACCTGATTGGAACAGGATACTTTCCACCAGAAACAAAACTGCTGATCCTGCATACTGGTGGACTACAAGGTCGAAATATTTAAATCGCTTAAAGTTCTGATCGAAACTTAAATGCCTATCGGATTATTTTCATTGAGTGCAATTAGCCCTTTGACCAGCCGATAGACATGCCAGACAAAGACAAGAAAAATAATCACAAAACCGATTAGAATCACGGTGAGCAGCCCACCTAGAATATAACCCAGCAAGCTGAACCAGAAGGTTTTAATCTGCCAGTCCACATGACTTTCCAGCCAGGTGCCCCGCATTTCATCACGTTTAATATAATTCATGATAATGGCGATTAATGGGGTTATTCCCAGGAAAAAACCCAGTAGATGAAGAATATAGCTGATCAGATTATATTGTTTGTATGCTGCCGTATCCGTCATAAATTATTCCTTTTCATTGTGATTATTTTTTAGGCATGACAAAACTATGCATGAATCCGCCAGCTGCTTCAAATTATTTATGATAAATATTCGCTAACACGTTGTAATTCGGGCAGCCCCTTTCAGGAATAGCCAAAGCTGAAATAAAATTGTCTATAATGCTCCCCTTTCTTCTCCCTTGAGTGTGTCATGTCTGTTCAGCAATACGATGTTTTGGTCATAGGTGCAGGTGCATCAGGTTTAATGACGGCCTATATGGCAGCACAACGTGGTCGTAAAGTCGTAGTCGTTGAAAAAGCCAATAAGGTGGGTAAGAAAATCCTGATGTCCGGTGGCGGAAAATGTAATTTCACCAACCTCTATGTCGAACCTGAAAATTTCATCTCGCACAATCCGCATTTCGTGATTTCAGCACTGACCCGCTATACCAACTGGGATTTTATTGGCATGGTCTGCGAATATGGCATCGAATATGAAGAACGTAAACATGGACAGTTATTCACCTTAAATGGTGCTAAAGAAATTCTGGCGATGTTGCTGTCCGAATGTGACAAAACCGGTCTGGTCGAGATCAAAACCAACTGCGAAGTGAAAGCCGTCAATACTGTGGACGATCAAGGATTTCAGGTAGCCACTTCTTTAGGATATTTTGAAGTGGAATCGGTTGTGGTTGCTTCAGGCGGCCTATCGATTCCGACTCTAGGCGGTTCAGGCATCGGCTATGAGATTGCCAGACAGTTTGGACATCATGTCTATCCAACCCGTGCCGGTCTGGTACCCTTTACTTTCTCGGATAGTTTCAAGGAAGTCACCACCCGTCTGAGTGGCAATGCAGTCGAAGCCACGCTGTCTAATGATTTAAACAGCTTTACTGAAGCGCTGCTGTTTACCCATCGTGGTCTGAGTGGCCCTAGCTCCCTACAGCTGTCAAATTACTGGGATGTTGGCCAAAGCTTTAAGGTTGATTTTCTACCAAGTGTCGACCTGTTTGATTTCTTTAAATCTAAAAAACAGAGTCAGCCTAAAGTTCTGCTACGCACTCTATTGACCGAATATTTACCGAAAAGTGTAGTACTAGAATTACAGAATCTGATCTGGACTGAAGTAGCTGAAACACCCATTGGCAATATTAGTGATGACAAGCTGGAACAGATTGCCAAACGTTTAAGTGGCTTTGAACTGAAGCCTTCTGGAACTGAAGGTTACCGGACAGCTGAAGTGACTTTGGGCGGCGTAGATACAACCGAAGTTTCATCTAAAACCATGGAAAGCAAAAAACAGAAAGGCTTGTATTTTGTGGGCGAAATACTGGATGTGACTGGTCATTTGGGAGGTTTTAACTTCCAATGGGCATGGTCATCAGCACATGCCGCATCGGAATATGTTTAATACAAAGATGATCTGGGAAGAGAAAATACTTCGCTTATTCCAGATAATCCGTTTTAAACAGGCTGAGATTGGCCGTATTTTCTAAACGGTCAATCGTCAGTTGCATTTTCTGAGCCGCTTCCTGCAGATGTAAGGGTACTTGATCTGCCATAGATGCCATAAATTTATGCTGCAATGTTTTCCACATATTATTGATCTCCTTTTTCTTTATATTTTTAATGCAAGAAAAATACCAAAATCATTTTAGTATTCACTTGAATATTCTATATTTTTTAAAAAAGAAATTCTATGTGGAGTGACTGAGCAGTGTTCTGGCTTAGTTAAATTCGTCTGGATCAGGTATTTTCTTATCCAGCTCTCGTTCAGCCTGCTCATCCTGTTTACTTTTCACAAAGACAAATCGATAAGCAGCCGTGAAAAAGCCAATGGTAATGCCTGCTATCACTAAGGGTGCTAATAGATTATTCGGTTTCTTGGCATTCATTCAGATTTCCTCATAATTAAAAAAATCGACCACTCAAGCGTGGCCGATTTTGTTTGGATAGAACAGGTTAATTCGGGTCATCTTTTTTTGGATGACTATCGACATTCGGTTCTTCTTCACCTGTAGAACCAAATGGATTATTCGCTGGTGGATGAATTGGATCAACTTGAAGCGAATCCGGTACAGCCTGATCTACATCTGGTGTCACCTGATCTATACCTGAAGCTTCATCATCCTGTGGTGCAGTGGTCAAGGTCGCTGGTGTACTATTGGATAAATTGGTACGCATTGGCGTATTGTCATCTTGTGATTGATCTTGCTTCGGCACAATATTTTCTCCTGTAGTTGAACTGCCTGCACCTGTAGTACCACTGACATCAGCACCTAGGCCTGAAGTCATGATATTGGTTTCATTTTTCAAAGGATTCGGTTCTTTAGCTTCTCGTTTAGCTTTATCGATCAAATCAGTTAGTACACGTTCTGCTGGTTGACGGCCACCGAGACCAAAGGCCAAGGCAAAGGCCACTGCAACAGCACCCAGAGTTAAACCAAAGGCCAGATTCACGATCGAGTCAGCAATGCCCATGGCACGTAGACCCATTGCAATGACCAGACCCATGATCAGTACACGAACCAGGTTCGCTAACCAGCGTGAACTGTTGTATTCACCGCGTTGCACAATGTTGGCAACTACGTTGGCCAGCCAGAAGCCGATCACCAGAATTACAGCACCTAGTAGGATGTTTGCACCGAAGTAGATGAACATCGCAATCAGGCCACTTACCTGTTCAAAGCCTAAACGGTCCGCTGCTTCAGAAACCGCAAATAGCATAGTGAACAGTACAATCAGATAACCCACCAAGCTTGATAGTTTGGTTTTGCCTAGGAAGCGTTGTAGATCCAGTTTAGCTGGAACCTCATCTACGCCTGTTCCGGCAACGACTTCAGTTACCAGACGTGCTACCAGTCTAGAAACTACATAAGCCAGAATTAGAATCAGTGCAGCTGCAATGATATTTGGAATGGCATTCATGATCTCATACAGCATTGCAGTTGCTGGTTGAGAAATTGCTTCGATACCCAGTGCTTCAAATGCAATGATTAATGACGTAATAATTACGACTGCAAAGATGAATGAACCAATCAGTTGAGCGACATTCGAGTTTTTGAAAATGCCGACTTTTTCAGCTTGATGTTGAATATTCAAGCTGTTGAGCAAACCTTCGACAATACCGCGAACGATTTTTGCCAGAATGTATCCGACAAATACAATAACTGCAGCAATGAAGATATTAGGCAGATAACTTACGACATCCGTCAGCATGTTCTGCACAGGCAGTAATAAACCGTGTAGACCTAGAATCGACAAGACAATTGGTAAGAACAGCAGTAAAATCAGCCAGTAAACAATTTCACTGATATTTTGGCTAATCGGACTGACACCGACTTCGGCACTCAGCTTTTCATCCAGCTGAGTGCGATCAAGCATTTTTTGCAAGCCGACTTTGACCAGATTCGCCACAATCCATCCAACAAAGGCCACAGCAATAGCCGCCAACAATTGTGGAATAAAGAGCAGGAACTGCTGGATCATATTACTGAACGGTCCGCTCACTGCTGTCAGATTCAGTACGTTAAGCGCCCCGATCACCGCAATAATCAGAATAATCCAGAACACAACACGAGCGATAATACTCTCGACATTAGAGCGATGTCCTGTCGCTGCATTTAAGTGTGTATTGGTCCCTAGTTTTTGCAAGATTTTTTTAACACCTGCCGAGACGAGTAATGCAATAATCCAACCTAAGACTAATATGGCAATTGCACTAAGAATTGGATGAAACTGATCCCAGTAGTACATGGCATCATAGCCACCACGTGGGCCTCTCATATAATCATTCATGTTTTCTGCCCTCTTTGTTATTACGCTATTTATCTGAATTCACGAGCTTATTTTCGAAATCTTTAGCTCTTTCCGATTGCTTATAAAGCTTGAACTTCCTGTGCTTAGCTTGCCTGGAGATACAGAACTTTGAAAAACATCACCACCTATTGCTAAAAAGCCCTAGTTATTAACCAGAGTTTTTTTTAATAATTCCAATTATTGGGTGGCCTGTTGAGCATCAGTTGCAGTGGCTTCTGCTGTATCTTGTGACATTTCGCCTACAGTGGCTGTTGCTTCTGTCATCGCATCATCTGCGGTAGCCATTGCTTCATTGCTTTCACCGCCTGGAGTAGCCGCCGGACTACCATTATTGGCAGGGGCTTCAGTCGCTGGTACCGGTGTATTAGGCTGGGTCGCAGGCGCATCTGGCTTCACATCTGCAAACATATAGAACAGGACTGCCAGTAAAAAGATACCGACCAAAATCAGGATATAGACAGGAATGCGCTTCTTCTGCGTGATTGCTGCCTGATCATGCAAAGGTGGTTTTTTATTAAAATCATCAACCATGACCATTCTCACTCTTTCTTATTCATAAGTAGATTTTTATCATAACAAGCAGTTATCACAGCTTCTGTGACAAAAGATGGTGAGATAGTGAATGGATGTAAGTTATATGTATGAGTCTGATGAACTTGGTATTAGTTTCAAAAAGAGGCATTTTCTGGCCTGAATATACTATGCTCTTATGGTTAGAAACTATCTTCCCAGACAGTTGATACTGGCGGTTTTTAGCTGATTTATCAGGAATTGAATTGTCTACAAAATAAACAATATACCAGTATGATTTTATTAGATTTTAAACACAGTTTAAGTGGGCTAAAACATGCTGTAAAAATACCGTTTTTCAATATACCTGCTACTTTGCGCAAAATACGTTATAATTATCCACCTTATTTTTCATGCACCCGAGTTTTATGGCGTATCGTCAACAGAGTGTATCGCTTGATCTTGACACTGACGTCACACATCAATGTGCTTTGCACTACACTCGTGATCAGCATCTGATTGGAATCATTGAATTTAGCAAACCGAGCTTTATGCTACGCTGGCAGGATCTGGAATATTTCCGCCGCCGTACTGAAGAAATGTCGGTGATGCCTTTTCCGGACTGCATTAATGCCATGGTCATTGATGTAAGGAATGTTGCGGCCTGGCTAGATAATGATGTTCCGATTATTCCATGGCGCCTGCTGGAAGAAGATTGTCCGGTACGTTTAGTTGTGCCTGCAGATCGGATCGAGCATTATGCCGGTTTCTTTGAGCCGACTTGGTTAACGACTGATACAGATACTGCCATTCAGGAAATCCGTGACTTTATGGATATGTTTGTACATTAATTCCTAAATAGCAAAAAACCTCCGTATGGAGGTTTTTTTTGTGCCTAAAATTCTTCCCTTTATTAAAGGAAAGGATTTATTCCCTCTCCTCTTAGGAGAGGGTCAGGGAGAGGTAAATTATTTAAGACTCTTACCCTTATGAAGCAATGCTGCTCACATTTAAGAAAGGGAGGAACTCTGAAGGAATTACCAATAATTCTCTACTGCAATATTTCCTTCACCACGGCGGTTCATGGTCAGACCACGTGCTTTAAGTGCTTCTTTAGTATCTTCGACCATTTCGGGGTTACCACAGAGCATCACATGACTGGTTTCAGGATTAAGCTGGAGTCCTGCTGCCCGTTCAAGTTCCCCATTCTCAATCAAGATCGGTAAACGATGATGAAGCACTGCTTCAGGAACGCGGGTAATGATGGGAATAAATTTAAAACCTGTATGGCCTTCGCCAAAGGTCTCGGCAATCTCCTGAATACGGTCGACATAAGCCAGTTCGTCTTGCGTGCGGACACTATAAACCAGATTAATATGTTCATATTTATTCCAGGTTTCAAAGTCTTGCAGCATGGATAAAAATGGTGCCAGACCTGTACCTGTGGCAAGCAGCCATAAATCTTGTGGTAATGGCAATTGATAACGTGCCAAAGTCAGATAGCCATAGGAAATTTTCTCTAAGTAGAGTTCGTCACCTACTTTAAGATGTTGTAAATTCGAAGTAAATTTCCCTTCAGGAACCACAATCGAAAAAAATTCCAGCGTTTCATCAAATGGTGATGACACGACTGAATATGCTCGAACGACCAGTTCATCCCCCACTTTCAAGCCAATACGCGCAAACTGTCCTGCCGTAAACTTGAAATGCGCAGGTCTGGTCATGGTGAAACTAAACAGTGTATTGGTCCAACGGTGTACAGATAAAACCTTTTCTAAGCTAAATTTTTCAATAGACATGATTCAAACGTGGCATCAAAGACTATGCTCATGGTAGCATGACAGCATAATTTATTAATATTTTTTAAATGTTAAGGCTCTATTCATGCGCATGACTTTACGCCAGTTGGCTGTTTTTGTAGCAGTTGCTCAAGAAGGCACCGTCACCAAAGCCAGTGATGCAGTCAAACTCACCCAAAGTGCGGCGAGTATGGCTTTAGCAGATTTAGAAGATGGTCTTGGCGCGCCTTTATTCGACCGCCTTGGTAAGCGTTTACAGCTCAATGACTTAGGTCGTTTTCTTCTCCCGCAAGCACTTGAAATTCTTGGTCGCTGTGATGCTTTCGAGCAGGCAGCCAAAGGTGAATTGCAAAGCATTGACCTTCGTCTCGGTGCGACGCTGACCATTTCCGACTATCTGATGCCGGACCTGATGGCGGATTTCCTGAAAATCCAGCCACAGGCTCACTTGCAACTGCAAGTCGGCAATACCCGTCAAATGATTGAAGCTGTGAATCAGTTCCAGCTAGATTTGGCCCTGATTGAAGGTTCTTGTCATCTACCGCAGCTGCAATGTATTCATTGGCGCGATGATGAACTCGCAGTGTGCTGTGCGCCGGATCATCCCCTAGCTCAGCTAAACCATCCGCTTACTGCTGAAGATTTTAAATCGGTTGAATGGATTTTACGTGAAGAAGGTTCAGGGACTCGTGAAGTCTTTGATAATGCCATACTAAAAGATGTACCTGATGCCAATATCCGTCTGACTCTAGGCCATAATGAAGCGATTCTGAAGATTGTGGCAGGTGGTTTAGGGATGTCTTGTATTTCCAAGCTAGCGATTGAACCTTTGCAGGAAAAAGGCCAACTGGTGATTCTGGATACTCCATTCTGGTTACTCACCCGTCCTTTATTTATGCTGGTACACCGCCAGAAATATCAAGGCCCCGGTCTTAAGGCCTTTATGAAATTCTGTGAGGCTTAGAATTCTGTTTAAATAAAAAAGCGCCTAAGAGCGCTTTTTTATCTACCATCTAGAATCATTCTCACAAGGTTCACCGTCATTATTACCATCCATCTTAGTACCTGGACAATTACGAATAAACCATCGTGCTTCATCCCGTGAGGTCATAGAAGTACAAGTTGTTCTACCATCACATGTATATATTCCATTTGTTATCCCAGTTGCTGTCGTGGGTTGATTTGCTAAATGTGCACGCTGAAACTTTCCATAAATCATAGGTACAAAAATAATGATAAAAACGCCAACGATTACAACGGTAAAAATTAATCCTAAAAAGTCAAAGCCCTGACGATCAGTTTTTCTCTTCGATCTATTTCCTGTAGGAACCTTTCGTTCATTAAATTTTTGGTTAGGCTGATTAATCTTTACATCCAAGCGCACAATATTGTCTGCTTTAAACTTCCCCTGATCCTCTACAATGAGAAACTTTAAACTTTCCCCAACTTTTGGTGGCATATTCTTATTTGGGAAGTCTTTAATGTGGAAGAATAAATCTTTTGACTCACCCGCTATCTCAATAAAACCAAAACCTCGTTCTTCGTTATAGGTCTTGATCTTCCCCTCTAAAAACATAATTCACTCTATTGTTTGATATTTTTAATTATTGTATTCAAAGACTGATGAAAATCCTAAAAATAAAAAAGCACCGTAAAATGCTTTTTTATTTGAATGATGAGACAAATATCTTAGTAAAGGAGAACCTAACTTAAATTTCTCCAAAAATCATAAATCCAATCGCTGTTACCAGAATCAACCAGAGTGTGGGACTAAAGAAAATAGTATTGCGTGCCGGATTAACGATCGTAGTAGAAGCTAGAGATGGCAATGCGACCACTTCAGAAACGAACTCTTCCTGACGCTTGATATCCAAACGTACCATATTGTCCAGTTGAATCGCATTTTGCTCTTCAATTATTCTAAATTTAAGTCGTTCTCCGACTTGAGGTACTATTTCAGGTAAAGGTAATTGATCTAACTGAAAATTAAGCTCCTTCGCATTATTTGCCAGTTCAATACTTCCCACCCCTCGTACAGCATCATAGGTTTTAATTCTTCCATCTGTAAACATGATATATGTCCCTAGATCATTCAACAGATGCGTAGTTTATATGGAAGGGATTAAAGGATATTGTTGAACTTTGGTGGGTATTTTATTGTTTTCGCATCATTTTATATGCTTTAAATTACACAAGATTCCTATAACTTACATAAACTTATAACTCGAATAAAAAAGAGGCTCTAAAGCCTCCTTTTAAATGTATTTTCCAGGCAAATATTAACGCTTTAAATTCGACAATAGGGCTGAAGTAATCGAAGTATTGACTGCTACCGCTTTGGCTTTCTTAGCTTTCTTCGATTTATCTTCTACACGTTCAATTTTAATGGCTTTATAGCGATCACCATTCTGAACCACATTGAATTTTACTCGGTCATTGCGCTTCGGCTCACCTAAATCGGCGGGGAAATCCGAGATATGAAAAAATACCTCACCCTCAGGTGAAGAAATAAAACCAAATCCTTTTTCTGGATTGTACTGTTTTACTTTTCCTTGGTATTGCTCGGAAGTCATAAACGTCCCCTACTCTGTATCTGTCAGTATTCAGTATATAAAAAAGAGGCTGTAAAAGCCCCTTTTCTGTTCATTTTCAAAAATATTAATCTTTTTGAACTGAACCAAAAATCTTGTCACCCGCATCGCCCAGACCCGGAACGATGTAACCATTTTCATTCAAACCGTGATCAATCGCCGCAGTGAAAATCACCACATCTGGATGAGCTTCTTCAACACGTTTAATGCCTTCAGGTGCAGCGACCAATACCATCACACGAATATCTTTACAGCCGCTGGCTTTCAATACGTCAATCGCAGCAACCAGAGAAGAACCAGTCGCCAGCATTGGATCAATGATCATCGCAAGACGGTTTTGTACGTCTGGAACCAGTTTTTTATAGTAAGTACGTGCCTGTAGGGTTTCTTCATCACGTTCCAGACCCAGTACAGAGACTTTGGCACTTGGAATCAGATTCAGGAAACCGTCCAGCATACCAATACCTGCACGTAGAATTGGCACCACAGTAATTTTCTTACCTGCAATGCGGTCTACAGTTACCGGTCCGTTCCAGCCGTCAATCTCATGCTCAACGACAGGAAGATCCTTGGTCGCTTCATAAGTCAAAAGCATAGTCACTTCCTGAGCCAGCTCACGGAAGTTCTTGGTACTAATGTCAGCACGACGCAGTAAACCGAGTTTATGTCGAATTAAAGGATGACGGATTTCATGGATTGCCACGGGAGAACACCTAGAAGGTTAAAGATAAATTTCCGCTATTATAAAGACTTTTCCGGATTTGTTTAACTAAAAAAGCCCCCAATCGTGGAGGCTTTTTTGTAATAACTTCAAACTTTCGCTGAATTAGTTAAAACCACTTTGAACCAAAGTGAAAATAAACTGTTGTAATTCAGGCGACATTGCGAAGAACGCATAGCGAGACAGCGCAATGATTGGATCTGGATAAACACCGATCACCAGTACCAGTAATGCGACAAGCAATACCATGATACCGCCGACTTTCTGACCCCAGTGATTTACAGCGTCAAGACGTGGTGTTTCTGGTGGAGTCATATACATGACAACCATCACACGCAGGTAGTAGTACAGACCAATACCTGAACCTAGGATAACCATCGCAGCAAGGAACCAAGACTCACCAGCAACCGCAGTTTTCACTACCAGGAACTTACCGATGAAGCCCGCTGTTAATGGAATACCTGCCAGAGACAGCATCATCACAGTTAATACAGCAGTCAATACTGGACGGCGCCAGAATAGACCGCGGTACTCAGCCAGGCTACCTGCTTCATCTGTATTGTTATACGGACTAGACATCAGCGTTACCACACCGAAAGCACCAATCGTAGTCAATACATAAGTGATGATATAGACGTTTACACTTTCAAAAGTCGCGAAACCTTGAACCTGTAAAAAGTCAGTATTACGTGCAGATACGATTGCAACCAGTACATAACCGAAGTGAGCAATTGAAGAGTATGCCAAGATACGTTTCAGGTTCACCTGTTTCACTGCAAGCAAGTTACCTACAATGATGGAAAGTACTGCAATCACGCTGATGATAGTGACGAAACTATCTGACAGGATTAAGCCAGAAGACAATACATAACGTACGAACAGACCCAGCATTGCCACTTTAGACACAGTTGCAAGGAAAGTTGCAACTGGCGCTGGAGCACCTGCATATACGTCTGGTGTCCATTTGTGGAATGGAGCCAGTGACAGTTTAAAGCCAACAGCGAATACAATCAGTGCCAGACCGATTACCACAGCAGGCTGACTAAACGCAGTCAACAGTTTGCCTGGTTCAGCGACAAAGCTTAGAGAACCTGTATATGCGTAAACATATGCCATACCCATCAACAACATTGCAGATGCAGTTGCTGAAAGCACCAGATATTTCACACCTGCTTCTAGCGATTGAGAGCGTTGATGTGTATACGCCAATAAGCCGTATACAGGGATCGACATGAGCTCAAGGCTAATAAAGAAAGATGCATAGTGAGAACTTGCCACCATCAGCATCGCACCGGCAACGGAGGTCAGCATCAGGATATACAGTTCTTCACGGTTATCTTTATAGGTTTCAATATAAGCATGTGACAAGGTACTACACGCCAGTGCAGCCACAATAATCACAAACTGGTACAGCATCGTAAACGGATCTACGAGGAACAGGTTCATTACATTAGCAGGTGCAAATTGACCCGCTAACAGAACGAACAGAATGTACAACGCCGCCAGGTTTAGACCGATGACTGTCGTAGTCGCAACTAAGTTATGGTTACGCTTAATCGCAGTAAGCAACATCACAACGATCGCAGTCAATGACACGATCATCACAGGTGCTAGAGGCATAAGCTCAGAAAAAGACATTGTGAAGTTCATGGCTTATTGGATCTCCACATTTTCAGCTGAAACGGCAGCTTGCTGCACAGCATCAGCTGCTTCAGACACAGGAATGTAGCTATTCGCTAACCACGCCATGCTTGAGTTAGAAACGTCAAGGAAGCTTTGTGGGTATAGACCAAGCCATGCTAGACCAAATGCACAGATCAGCAAAATTACCACTTCACGTGCATTTAAATCTTTTAACGGATTTGTGTAGTGCTGTTTTTGCTCTTCGTTTGGAACACCAAACAACGCTTTATGGATCAGAATCAAACCGTACAGACCCGCAAATACCAGGCTGATTGCAGCGAGGATTGTGAATGCAGGGAATTTACCGAATGAACCCATCAGGATCAGGAACTCACCAATGAAGTTACCTAGACCTGGAATACCGACAAGCGCCGCGATGAAGAACATCAGGAAGAATGCAAGGTATGGGAACTGACCACGAATACCACCCATCAAACGCATATCACGTGTATGAACACGTTCGTACACCTGACCACACATAATGAACAGCGCCGCAGATGACAGGCCGTGAGCCAGCATCATGATCATCAGACCTTGGAAGGTCAGGATGTTACCTGCATAAATTGCAAGTAAAACGAAGCCCATGTGTGAAATAGACGTATACGCCAATAAACGTTTCATATCGGTTTGCTGGAAAGCACACCAAGCACCGTAGAAGATACCGATTAAACCGAAAATGATCGCGATGTCTGCAAACTGTGCAGAAGCCGCCGGGAAGAATGGGATCACGAAACGGATCAGACCATAAGCAGCTGTCTTAATCAAGATACCTGCAAGGTCAACAGAACCCGCTGTTGGTGCTTGTGCATGCGCATCTGGTAACCAGCCGTGTAATGGGAAAACTGGAAGTTTTACCGCAAAACCGATAAATAGACAGATCATGAATGCATAAGCAACTGCTGGTGCTTGTGTATCCAGCATGTTCGCTACACCCATCAGGTAGTTGTAGTCGAAACGGATTTGACCAGTCATGGTGTAGCCTACAGTCACCAGACCAAGGATACCAATCAGCATGACTAAACCAGCTACCTGTGTGTAGATGAAGAACTTGGTTGCAGCATATACACGTGACTTGCCTTCTGCCCCTTTATGACCCCAAAGTGCGATCAAGAAGTAGATCGGCACCAGCATCATCTCCCAGAAGAAGAAGAACAGGAACAGGTCAATTGCCAGGAATACGCCGATTACACCACCCAGAGACCATAAAAGGTTCAAGTGGAAGAAACCCACGTTTTTCTGAATCTCACCCCATGAACAGCCTACTGCCAGCACACCAAGGAGTGCAGTCAAGCCAACCATCAGTAAAGATAAACCATCCACCGCAAGGTGAATGTTAATGCCCAGGGTTTGAATCCAAGGCAATTTGAACTCGGCTGCCCACGTAGGAGCCGCACCGCCAAGTTCATAATTATAAGTACCCGACTGCCAAAGGACGATGGTTAAAACCAGCGTCACTAACATACCAATCAGCGCGATATAACGCGGAAGGTGTTGGTCGAGTTTATCGACCAACCAGCAAATAAAACCTGCAATGAACGGAATGAGGATCAGAGCCGGCAAAATAATATTGTTTGGAGCTTCCATTTTATTTCCCCACTACCTGAATCACGAGCAAGATCATCAGTAGGACAACGACACCGAGCCCCATACTAGATGCATATTCACGCAGTGAACCTGTTTGACGTGAACTGGTAAAGCTATGACCACCTTTAACCAGTGCAGGCAGCACCAGCCAGAAGCCATCAATCGGATCACGGCCGAACAATTTCGCGAAGAACAAATAAGGCTTCACAAAAACGATGTCATACAGCTTGTCAAAACCAAGTGCATTACGGCAGATGTTGGCAAGGCCCGCACCCAGAGAAGTTTTCGCAAAAGATTTCACAGCGTTGTAAGCAAAAGCAAATAGCACTACGCCAATTGCAAGACCTACCAGTGCAATACCTACTGCTGTGTATTCTGCAGTATGCATGCCATGTTCAAGCGCTTCCGGAATTTCAAATGCAGGAAGTTTAGCTGCATTTAAAATGCTTTCCACAGGTGCTTTTAATGCTGCACCAACGAAAGTTGAAAGTACTGCAAGAATTGCCAATGGACCCCAGTAAGTTACACCCTTGATTGCGTGGTAAGGTGTGTTTTCTTTACCGAAGAATACCACCCAGATCAGACGGAATGTATAGATCGAAGTCAGGAACGCACCGATTACACCCACCCAGTAAAGTGTGCTGTAAACCGCAATTGATTGGCCTTGTACCCATACCGCACCCAGGATTGCATCTTTTGAGAAGAAGCCCACAGTGATGAATGGAATTGCAGCCAATGCACCGCCACCAATGGCGAAACATGCAAACAGGAATTTGTTCTTGTAGAACAGACCGCCCATCTTGAAGATGTTTTGTTCGTGGTGGTAAGCCAGAATCACCGCACCAGAAGACAAGAATAATAATGCCTTGAAGAATGCGTGAGTCAGCATATGGAACAGACCCGCCTGGTATGCTTCAGCACCTACAGCCATAAACATGTAGCCCAACTGACTCATAGTTGAGTAAGCCAGAATACGTTTGATGTCTGTTTGTACCAATGCAGCAAAACCAGCTACCAGTAATGTCACCGCACCAGTAATCGAGATGAACATCATTACTTCAGGCGCAAGTTCAAATACTGTGAACAGACGGCAGCACAGGTAAACACCCGCTGTTACCATTGTTGCAGCGTGGATCAATGCAGAAACAGGAGTCGGACCTGCCATCGCATCTGCCAACCATGTTTGTAACGGGATCTGCGCAGATTTACCAGCAGCACCCAGGAACAACATTAGTGCAGTCCAGATGGTCAATGATGAGCTTTGAGTCATCACAGTTGCAGCATTTTCAACGATATACTGAGTATTCAATGTACCGAATTGCTGGAACAGCAAGAACATTGCAATCAGCAGGAATACGTCACCAATACGGGTAACGGTAAATGCCTTGATCGCTGCCACACCGTTTGCAGGGTTTTGGTAGTAATAACCAATTAGCAGATAAGAACACAGACCTACACCTTCCCAACCCAGGAATAACAACGCCAGATTGTCACCCAGTACCAGCAATAACATGCTTGCAACGAACAGGTTGAAGTAAGAGAAGAAACGTGCGAAGTCTTGTTCACCGCGCATGTACCATGATGCAAATATATGGATCAGGAAACCAACGCCTGTCACCATGCCCAGCATCAACAGAGACAAACCGTCTAGGTGCAGGCTGATGCCCGGTGCAAAACCACCGACATTGAACCAGGTCCAAAGAGGTTGTACTACTGCGGTAGAACCATTGTTGACAAAGTCCATACCCGCAATGAGTGCGAACAATGCCGATAACCCCACAGCCCCTACACCAATAATGGCTGCAACTGTTTCAGGAAGCTTATGACGCCCTGCCGCTAAAAGGACGAAGCCAATGAGCGGGAATAAAATTGTTAGATATAAATAACTCATCCGCGCATCTCACTAGCAGCATCCACATCCAGATGATGGAAGCGATGATAGAACTGAAGGACGATCGCAAGACCGATACATGCCTCTGCCGCAGCAAGGGTCAGAATCAGGATAAACATGATTTGACCATCAGGCTGTGCCCATGCACTGCCCGCCAGGACGAACGCCAAAGCAGCAGCATTCATCATGATTTCAAGGCTCATTAAAATGAATAGCAGGTTGCGTCGCACCATTACACCGTAAAAACCCAGTGCAAAAAGAATGGATGCAACGATCAAACCATGCTCTAAAGGGATGTTGCCCATTATTGTTGTTCCTCTTCTGCACCTGGTTCACGTTTACCCAAATGGAATGCTGCAACAAGTGATGCAAGCAATAACATCGCGGCAACTTCTACCAACAATAAGTATTGCGTAAAGAGTGATTGACCTACCGCTTTAGGACCGACCATTTCAGTGCCCATCACCATTGAAGGCTGTACGTAGTCTGATTTAAGTACCCAAACCAGGATCAGACCAATCAGGAAGCTCATCAATGCCGGATAAGCCCAAGCTGATGAAGTCAACCATTTGCGTTCCTGAGCAACAGTCTGTTCGCCCAGGTTCAGCATCATTACCACGAACACGAATAACACCATGATCGCGCCAGCATAAACGATGACTTCAAGTGCACCCGCAAACGGTGCACCCACGATCAGGAACAGTCCTGCTACAGCAAGGAGTGAAACGATCAGGCTTAATAAAGCATGTACCGGATTCGTGTTAGTTACCACACGAACCGTAGAGACGATGGCCACAAGGGCCATTAAATAAAATGGCCACATCATGGTAATAGACTCCGTACATCAACAGGTGCACTTTCACGCTGTGCCTGACCTTTGTCCTTACCAGCAACTGCCATACCGGTTACACGGTAGAAGTTATAGTCAGGATATTTACCAGGACCAGAAATCAGCAAGTGTTCTTTTTCGTAGACTAGGTCTTGACGAACATATTCGCCTAATTCGAAATCTGGTGTCATTTGAATCGCAGTCGTAGGACATGCTTCTTCACACATACCGCAGAAAATACAACGAGAGAAGTTGATACGGAAAAATTCCGGATACCAACGACCATCTTCACGTTCTGCTTTTTGGAGTGAAATACAGCCTACCGGACATGCAACCGCACACAGGTTACATGCCACACAACGCTCTTCGCCATCTGGGTCACGCGTTAATACGATACGACCACGGAAACGTGGTGGCACGATTTCTTCGGCTGGCACTTCCGGATATAAAATGGTGTCACGTTTGCGCGTTGCATGGGTAAATACCATAAACAACGTACGAACGATTGACCCGAATCCAGCTAGAAATTTAAACATTTTGTTCTCCCTGCTGTCTTAGGCCTGATTCAACAGAATCACAGCACCAGTCACCAAAAGGTTAACCAACGCCAATGGCAAGCAAATTTTCCAACCAAAGTTCATCACCTGGTCATAACGTGGACGCATTAAAGAACCACGCGCCAATACAAACATCATTACGAAGAATGCTGTTTTAATAATGAACCAGAATGCTGGTGGAAGGAAATCAAGACCAAATGGTGCTAACCAGCCACCGAAGAACAGGGTTACGATCAATGCAGAGATCAGTACTACGTTCACGTATTCCGCAACGAAGAACATACCCCATTTCATACCGCCATATTCTACGTGGTAACCTTCCGCCAGTTCCTGTTCTGCTTCTGGTTGGTCAAATGGGTGACGGTGAGTTACCGCAACACCTGCAACCACGAAGATCAGGAAGCCTAAGAACTGAGGAATGATAAACCATACATCTTTCTGTGCTTCTACGATTTCACGCATGTTGAATGAACCGGCAATTGCCACTACACCCATCAGGGAAATACCCAGGAACACTTCATAAGAAATAGTTTGTGCTGCTGAACGTAGACCACCAAGCAATGCGTATTTGTTGTTAGAAGACCAACCACCAAACAGTACTGCATATACCGCAATACCTGCCATTGCCATGAAGAACAACAGACCGATACTCATGTCTGCAACACCTAGATAAGGTGACACAGGAATAACCATGAACGACAGCACCGCAGTTGCCATCGCAACTGCTGGAGCCATACGGAAAGTCAATTTATCGGCAAATTTTGGTGTCCAGTCTTCCTTGAACATGATTTTCAGCATGTCGGCAACAATCTGGAACATACCGCCCGGACCTACACGGTTCGGACCGTAACGGTCTTGCCACAAGCCGAGTAAACGACGTTCAATAAAAGACATCAACGCAGCGATCAGTACTACAACCAGTAAGATCACGATCGCTTGAAGTACTGAATAGGCGATTGGCCAGTTTTCAGCCCACAGCGGCGTTTGACGGATTAATTCTTGTTCCATGAATTACGCTCCTACCGCGACTGAAACAGGCTCTGCAAGAGATACCGTTGGTGCAAGACCAATTGGGTAGCCAATATAACCTGTTGGTAAGTATTTAATCACTTGTACAGGAAGAACAATTGAAGTCTCGCCTGCTTTCACAGTGATCTTCTGACCGTCTTGCAGGTTCAAGCGTGTAGCATCTTGTTCACCCACTGCAAATACTGCGTCAGGAATACGTGATTCCATTGCCGGAGTTTTGATGGTGAACTCGCCAGATGCAAAGATGTGATGCATTGGTACCAGACGGAAGCTTTCAGCATTTACAAGCACAGGTGCTGGTGCAACGAAGCTACGCGCTGGACGTTTTGGTAAACGGTCGAATAAACGAACGCCTGAATCACCGCCTTTTAAGTGACCGCCTACTTCATCCTGGTATTTGTTCCAGGCTTGTGGAGAGTTCCAGCCTGCAGCCCAAGCAAATGGTACCAGTGAAGATGGAGTCTCATCACCGACATAACCTTCCATAGAGAATGTTAATGCAGTGTCTTTATCAGTAGGTTGTTTCGGCTCATGTACAGACAATGGCGCACGCATCGACGTACGACCTGAGTAACGACGTGGTTCACGTGCCACTTTCAGACCATGGACACGGAAGCCTGCATCTGGTGCTACATCCAGAATACCTTCAAGTGCAGGAACGTTGCTTGCTACTGACTCGATCACATCATCCAGTACAGTCCAAGAAATCGCTTTGCCTTGTACACCTGTTTCCAGTGCGTGTAACCAGCGCCAAGATTCTTTGATTGCCAGTTCCGGGTTGTAGTAGTTAGGGTCATACACTTGGTAGAAACGTTGTGCACGGCCTTCTTGAGAAACGACAGTACCATCACCTTCAGCAAATGAAGCAGCAGACAATACAATATTGGCTTTCTTCACAGTCGCAGTTTCAGAGTGATCCAATACGATCACCTGTTTGCCTGCAAGCGCAGCATCAACCTGAGCTACTGGTAAACGACGGTATAGATCGTTTTCTACAATTAGGACAGTGTCATAGTCTTGTGCAAATGCTTGTTCAAGGCTTTGACCACCGAAGATTGCCAGCCCCATTGAGTTCACTTCAGGAACAGTCAAGGTCAGACCAGCATTACCAAGGTTCTGTGCTACTTGTGCAGCAGCTTCCATGATGGTTGCGTCTTGTAGACTTGTGCCAGAGATGATCAGTGGCTTCTTCGCAGCTTTTAGCGTATCTGCAATGGTTTGTGCAAATGCTTTCGCATCGTCATCAAGACCAGTGATGACTTCACCTTTCACGCCCGCAGCAATCGCGAAGCCTAAACGTGCGATGTCATTTGGAGAAGCAACTACTTCACCTTCTGCAACGTCAGACAAACGAGTTTGTGTTGCAGCCAGAATGTAAATCGGAGATTTAGCATCTTGGGCAATACGTTGTACAGGTTCAGCCAGCCATTCTTGCGTACGGCGCTCTGCAGCCATTTCCTTGCCTTTATTTTTCGCAGCTTGGCGAACAGATAAAGCCATACGTGGCGCAGTTTGAGTCAGGTCTTCACCCAGAATCAGTACCGCATCATAGCTTTCGATTTCACGCATGTTCGGGTTATAGACACCCTCGGTTTGCATGATCGATGCAGCCAGTTCAACCAGATTTTGCTCTTTTTGAGCCATACCGGTTGAATAGTTATCTTGACCAACTAATTCACGTAGCGCGAAGTTAGCTTCAAGTGATGCACGTGGTGAACCGATCCCCAGAACTTTTTTGCCCTGGATTTTCGCAATCACAGTATCCAATGCTGTATCAACAGAAACTGTTTCTACATTCGTGCCAGTACGGAACTGTGGCTGACGTGGACGGTCTTTACGGTTTACATAACCGGTACCGAAACGGCCTTTATCGCACAGGAAGTATTGGTTAACTTCACCATTGAAACGGTTTTCAACACGGCGAAGCTCGCCATAACGCTCACCTGGAGAGATGTTACAACCTGAAGAACAGCCATGACATACGCTTGGTGCGTACTGCATGTCCCATTTACGGTTATAGCGTTCCGAGTGAGTCTTATCGGTGAATACACCAGTCGGACACACTTCAGTCAGGTTACCTGAGAATTCAGATTCCAAAGTACCTGATTCCGGACGACCGAAATAAACGCGAGAAGCGTTTGCATATACGCCGAAATCCGTACCGCCCGCATAGTCTTTGTAATAACGAACACAACGGTAACATGCGATACAACGGTTCATCTCGTGCGCAATGAACGAACCAAGTTCTTGGTTGTAATGCGTACGCTTGGTGAACCGGTAACGACGACGGTCATGTTGTGTCATCACAGTCATATCTTGCAGGTGACAGTGGCCACCCTCTTCACAGACTGGACAGTCGTGCGGGTGATTGGTCATCAAGAATTCAACAACAGAAGCACGGAAATCTTTTGCTTCTTTGTCTTCAATCGAGATGTAGGTATTGTCAGCAGCCGGTGTCATACATGACATGACCAAACGACCACGCGTATCTTCTGGATTCGCGTATTGAGTCACAGCACATTGACGGCAAGAACCGACAGAACCTAAGGATGGATGCCAACAAAAGTATGGGATGTCGATGCCAAGACTCAAACATGCTTGCAGCAAGTTTTCCGAGCCGTTGACTTCATACGATTTTCCATCGACATGAATTGTAGCCATAGTCGAATTCCTTAAGCTTGTTCTACGTTGCGGGTTTGAGCGGCAGCATTTACGACTTTCGCTTCAAATTCGCCACGGAAATGTTTGAGTGCGCCCATTAACGGTTCCATAGCACCTGGTGCGTGAGCACAGAAAGTCTTACCAATCCAAAGCTTACGAGTCAGTTCTTGTAAGTGATCGATATCTTCTTTCTTGCCAGTACCATCTTCAAGTGCTTTAAGCGCTTTCACCGCCCAAGGTAAGCCATCACGGCAAGGTGTACACCAGCCACATGATTCACGCGCAAAGAATTCTTCGAGGTTACGGGTTGCTGAAACCATACATTGGGTTTCATCAACTACCATCAATAGACAAGTACCTAAACGTGAACCTGCTTTCATGATGCTTTCCGCATCCATCGGAAGATCGATATGCTCAGCAGCCAGGAAGTCAGTTGATGCACCACCTGGTAACCATGCTTTCAGCTTCAAGCCGTCACGCATACCACCGGCATGTTCTTCAATCACTTCACGTGCAGTTGTACCGAATGGCAGTTCCCATAGACCTGGGAATTTTACTTTACCTGATGCACCGTAGATTTTTGTGCCTGGATCTTTCGATTTACCCGCAGATAAGCCGATGTACCATTCTGGACCACGCAACATGATGGCTGGCAAGTTGTTGTAGGTCTCTACGTTGTTGACAATCGTAGGACGACCCCAAGCACCTGCAACCTGCGGGAATGGCGGTTTGGTACGCGGGTTTGCACGGCGACCTTCAAGCGAGTTAATCAATGCAGTTTCTTCACCACAGATATAACGACCCGCACCGGTATGCACGTGTAACTCGAAGCTCCAGCCAGAATCCAGGATGTTGTCACCCAAGTAACCTTTGGCACGAACCTGCTCAAGTGCTTCGTTCAGGTACTTCGCCGCTTCGATGTATTCACCACGGATGAAGATATAACCTTGAGTTGCTTCAAGGGTATAAGCTGCAATCAGCATACCTTCGATCAGCTGGTGAGGAAGATCTTCCATCAACAGACGGTCTTTGAAGGTACCTGGTTCCATCTCATCGGCATTACAAATCAGGTAACGTGGACCTGAATTGTCATTTGGCGCCATCAGCGACCATTTGATCCCTGCCGGGAAGCCTGCACCACCACGACCTTTTACGGTTGCTGCCTTTACAACTTCCAGCACTTCTTTCGGTGTCATAGACAGGGCTTTTTTAAAGCCTGCATAGCCTTCAAGCGCTTCGTAGTCATCAACGTGACGGACATTTGCTTGTTTGCTTAGACGCCAAGTCAGTGGATGCGTTTCCGGGTTACCGTCGCCATAAATTGGTTTTGGTTCGGTATTCATACATACTTCTCCAATAACTGTTTAATTGATGTCACTTCCACTAGACCGTGAGTGTCTTCATCAATCATGAGGGTTGGACCTTTGTCACAGTTACCTAGGCAGCAAATTGGAAGCAAGGTAAAACGGCCATCCGCTGTGGTTTGGCCGAACTGGATACCCAATTCACGCTGGAATGCTTCTGCTAAAGTCTCCGCACCCATCAAGAAACACGCAATTGAGTCACACAGTAAAATTACGTGACGACCCACTGGCTGACGGTAAATACGGTTATAGAACGTTGCAACCCCTTCCAAATCGGCAAGGCTCATGCTGAGCATTTGCGCGATGGCATTCATTTGCGCATCATCTACCCAGCCATTACGGCGTTGTACACACTTCAGCGCATCTAGACACGCTGCACGTGGGTATGGGTAGTGCCCCATGTGATGTTCGATATCGTGAATTTCGTCCGCAGTCAAAATTCCTTCAACATTCACACGTGGCTTTTTATCAGTCAAAATCATCATAATGCGTTTACCCCTTAGCGATCCACGTCAGCCATTACGACGTCGATTGTCGCTAAATAAATGATTAAGTCAGATACAAGACTGCCGTTAATCACAGAAGGCATTTGCTGTAAATGCGTGAAAGTTGGTGTACGAATACGGGTACGGTAACTCATGGTTGACTTGTCTGAAGTCAGATAATAAGTCGACGCACCTTTCACCACTTCTGCCATCACAGATGACTCACCTGCAGGCATTACAGGACCCCAAGAAACGCTCAAGAAGTGCGTAATCAAGGTTTCAATATCTTGTAATGTTTTGTCTTTTGGTGGTGGAACAGCCAGCGGATGGTCCGCTTTGTACGCACCAGAAGGCATATTCTCTAGACACTGCTTAATGATTTTCAGTGACTGTTCAATTTCACGGAAGTGAACAATCACACGAGCATATGCATCGCCTTCGTACTCTACTGGCACTTCGAAATCATAGTTTTCATAACCACTGTATGGACGGTATTTACGAACATCAAAGTCGATACCTGTCGCACGCAGACCAGTACCTGTTACGCCCCATGCCAATGCAGATTTCGCATCGTACTGAGCCACATTACGGGTACGACCCACAAATACAGAGTTTTTCAGTGCTGCAGTATAGTATTCGTTCAAACGTTTAGGCATCCAGTCGAGCAAGTCTCGAACCAGTTTTTCCCAACCATTTGGCAAGTCATGTGCAGTACCACCGATACGGAACCATGCTGGATGCATACGGTAACCAGTAATCGCTTCCACGATGTCATATACTTTCTGACGGTCAGCGAACATATAGAATACAGGGGTCATACCACCGGCATCCTGAATCGCAGTACCGATGTACAGCAAGTGGTTATTGATACGGAACAGTTCCGACATCATGACACGAATACATTGTGCGCGGTCTGGCACAGTAATACCTGCCAGTTGTTCCACACCCATCACATACGGCATGTTTTGAGCACAACCACCTAAGTAGTCCACACGGTCAGTATAAGGAATAAATGAATGCCAAGTTTGACGTTCAGCCATCTTTTCCACACCACGGTGGTGATAGCCAATATCTGGCACACAGTCTTTCACTTCTTCACCATCCAACTGCAAAATTACACGGAACGCACCGTGCGCAGATGGGTGGTTAGGACCCAAGTTCAGGAACATGAAGTCTTCGTCTTTATTACCACGCTTTAAGCCCCAATCTTCAGGCACAAAGCGAAGGTGTTCTTGCTCGAAGTCTTGTTTGGCTTGGTTCTGCATATACGGGGTATATTCAGTCGCACGTGCAGAATATTCCTTACGTAGCGGGTGACCTTCCCAGTAGGTTGGCAACAAGATACGACGGAGCATTGGATGCCCTTCGAAATTGATGCCGAACATGTCATAAGCTTCACGCTCATACCAGTTCGCATTTGGCCAGATATTCGTTGCGGTCGGAATATTCAGATCGCTGTCGCTTAATGCAACTTTAATACGAATGTCACAGTTACGCTCTAAAGATAATAAATGATAGAACACTGTGAATTCTGACGCAGGCAAACCGTCACGGTGCGTACGTAAACGCTCATCTACTGCAGACAAGTCGAATAGCATCACGTATGGACGTGGCACGGTACGCAAGAACATCAATACTTCTTGTACACGTGCGCGCTCAACCCAAACTGTCGGAAAATCCTCGAAAGTCGTTTGCACAAAGAAGTTCTCACCAAACTTGGTTTTGAGCTCTTCAATGATGGCAAATGCTGGGCGTGAATCAACTGCTGTTGATTCTGGCATAGCAATGTCAGTTTCAGCCATTGGCTTGGCTTCCTATTTAATACAAATTCAGTCAACCTAAACGACAACTACACCCATAGCGGGTGCACAACAAAAAACCGGTCGTTTAAATTATTTAATTTCATCCATAGAGCGTAAGTTCTTCACAGCCACACGCTGGTCTTTCTTACGGTCACGTTCCGGCATCATCTTTGGCTTATACACTGGCTTAAGATCATCACCGATTACCGCAGACAGCGGACGACGCTCTAATTGAATTTGGTCTTGTAACAGCATTAATGCCTGGATCAATGCTTCAGGACGTGGTGGGCAGCCCGGAACGTATACATCTACCGGAATAATCTTATCCACACCTTGTACGACTGAATAAATATCGTACATACCACCTGAGTTCGCACACGCACCCATTGAAATAACCCATTTCGGTTCAAGCATCTGTTCATACAGACGTTGGATTACCGGAGCCATTTTCACGAAGCATGTACCTGCTACAATCATCAAGTCTGCCTGACGCGGTGAAGCACGGATAACTTCGGCACCGAAACGTGACAAGTCATGTACACCGGTCAAAGTCGTTGCATATTCAACGTAGCAGCAAGATGTACCAAAGTTAAATGGCCAAACTGAGTTCTTACGACCCCAGTTCACTGCTGTGTGCATTACATCCTCTAGGCGAGTCATGAACACATTTTTATTCACTTCTTCTTCTAGAAGCGGATCTTCTACAACGATACGCTCTTGAAGTGGATATTCATCAGCATTCGGATTCGCACGGGTTAATGTATATTTCATCCCGAGTTACTCCTTATCAGAGGGTTGAACTTGTGATTTTTTCACAAGACCAGATGATTGAGCTGGGATTTGACCAGTTGGATCCATAACCAATTCTTCAACAGAGTTGAAGCGCGTAATTTCTGCAAGATCCATATTTGGCGAACCAATTTTAGCTTTATATCCTGCTGCTTTACGTCTGTCTGAAGGTGCCCAGTTCAGTGCGCCTGTCGATAATTCGTAAACCAAACCAACAAGTAAAACCAAAATAAAGATAGCTGCAGTTGCAAAACCAATCCAACCTACTTCACGAACAGAAGATGCCCATGCATACAGGTAAAGTGCTTCGAGGTCGAAGACTACAAAGAAAATTGCAACTAAATAGAATTTCGCAGACAAGCGGATACGAGCTCCACCTGCGCTGACTACGCCTGACTCAAACTGCTCCTGCTTGGCACGGCCCCATGATTTACCCCCGAGGAGTAATGGGACAGTGAGCATAAAGACGCATAAAAATGTAACGCCGATCACGAAGGCAATAATTGCCCATTCGTATGGAGTAATGGCACTCATGCGGGGATAACTCCTGGCAGGCCGATTTATTAACAAAGAATGTATGTATTGGCCTTCAAATACACCAAACACAAAATTAATCCCGCCAATTGTACCTGATTTTGGATTTCACTTGCTAGCTTATAAGCCTTAGTCTTTTGGATGATTTTTTAGACATTCCTAATTTTATTCTGGCTTTAAGCTCACAGAATCTCAACCGATCGTTTTTTTAAATTAAAGTTTAAATTTCCATTATTTTTTCTAAAACCAGATAGGCTTTTAAAGCTCTGCTTAATTAAGCCTCACTCCTTGTACAGTGGCTGGCTACCCACCCCATGAAAAGAAACTTATAAAGAATCAATCAAAAACATTTCACCTTTGCATAATGCCTCGAAAAAATCAGTGTGTTTTTAAAAGATGTTTAACATGAATGTTGTCATTCAATTAGAAGTCGCCCTTTTCTGCCCGCTCTCGGTAAGCCTTAAAAGAGCAATTGTGTATTTTTGCAACACGTCCAACAGTTTGATTCAGATTATGATATTTCTATTTTTAAACACACTATGACATTTATAAAGTAACAATAAGGAGTCCATGCATGTCTCTACGATTTACCCATAAACCCGATTATTTTTTCTTTGCGCAATTATTGATGCGACATGTAGAAAGCTATATTCAAAAACATCAGGATGCCAGCAATGCAATGTTTGACTTAGGGGATATTCATAAACTTTTCCAGACAGACTATGCCTCTTCCAGCATTAACTTGGACGGTATTATGAATATTGCCGATGAGTACAAGCTTGAAACCTTATCTGGCGACCAGAAACTAATCCAAAG
Source organism: Acinetobacter sp. NIOH-H-8 (assembly GCF_046635365.1). Taxonomy (NCBI): domain Bacteria; kingdom Pseudomonadati; phylum Pseudomonadota; class Gammaproteobacteria; order Moraxellales; family Moraxellaceae; genus Acinetobacter; species Acinetobacter sp. NIOH-H-8. The sequence continues at coordinate 17,856 of NZ_JBHDVN010000011.1, read as the reverse complement.
CTATCAGGTAGATGTTAAAAATAACAAGCTACTGATCAACTTCAATTCTGATGCCTTAAACAGCCTGAAAGAAGGCAAGCCACTGATTGAACCGGATGCTACCATCCATGAATAATCCCCTTTAAATAGCCATAAAAAAACGATACCTATGTATCGTTTTTTCTCACCTAAACTCTTATTCTGACTGATCTGACACTTCAGCTTTTTCCAGTTTTTCGATAGGTTTTTGCTTGATTTTTTTACCATAACGGCTTGCTGGCCAAATCATGATAAAGCGTGCACCACCCAGTGTCGGACTTTGATCGACCTGAATCTCTCCACCAAACCAGTAAGCAATCCGGCTGACAATAGACAAGCCCAAACCATACCCGCCTGAAGCACGGGTACGACTATCATCCAGTCGGGCAAAGGCTTCAAAGATACGGGCACGGTCAGCTTCCGGAATCCCCGGACCATCATCTTCTACACAGATATACGCCATACCCTTAGCATCTAGTCCGCCGCTGATCAGGATTTTCTGCTCACAGTAGCGTACTGCATTCCCCACCAGGTTTTGAACCACACGATGCAGGTAACGTCGTTCAGCTTCTACGGTTACAGGTACTGGCATTGGCAGCACTTCAACTTCTTTTCCAGTTTTTAGAGCATCTGTTTCGACTGCGACCTGCTCCAACACTTCAAACAGATCAACATCTTCAAATTCAATTGAAGGCATACCCTGTTCCAGTTTGGCATAGGTCATGATTTCATCGATCAAGGTATTTAAGGCTTCAATATCTTTATCGATCTGCTCAACCTGCTGCAAGCGATAATCATAGTCGTCTTCATCTGCCATCATTTCTACAGCAAAACGGATACGAGCCACGGGTGTACGCAGTTCATGCGATACGGCACGCATCAATTCACGCTGCGCTTCAATCAGACGCTGAATATGATCCGACATATTATTATAACTGGAAGCCAGCGTCGCCATCTCATCACTACCCTCAACCGGAAGACGCAATGACATGTTCCCGGTTTTCATCTTGTTCAGGGCATAGCTCACTTCACGCAGTTTACGCTGCATTGGCACCAGCAGACCATAAATTCCCAGACTTAAGACAAACAGGCTCAATAAGGTAATTCCGGCAGCTAACTGGAATGGCATCCAGTTAAATAACGGCACTGGCCCCATGACCAGCACTTCAGACGTCGAGCTAGGTATAGGAGAAATGATCGAAATCGTAGTACCACGAATTGAGGCACTATCACGATATAGGATAATGCTGTGATCTAGACGCAAACGTCCGATCTGCTCGGAATCTAATGGCAAGCTTTGGACATTTTCGATCGAGATTGGATAAGAGAAATAGTCCTGAATTCGCTTCAGGTATTCTTTTTCCTGACCTGGGTAGTACACCAGATAATCCAGAATAAAGACCGGTAAAGCCTTCATCTGACGTTCAGTAATATTATCCGCCTTAATATAAAGATAATGACTTGGATCATCACGTAGCCCGATGACAATATAAGCTACCCCGGTTTTGGCATCCCAACGCACGACTGCCTTACGGTCAGCCAGACGTCGACCTTCCGCCCGGGTAATATCCACTTTACTGGCTTCGACATAGTAGATCGGCAATTCCAACAGATCAGACGCATCTGAAACCCAATCCATCTTTTGCTGCAGATTAGGCTGTCTCGCAACCCCCTCACTGATGATATATGCCATACCATCAGTCAGGGATTCACGATACTCCTGCGCACGCTGGTAGTTGATGATCTGTACCAGCAGATAGCTGAATACTGCCACCAGGACCACAAGCATGACCAGGCCTGCGTATATCCGCAAAAATATACTGTGTTTAAACACCTATTAATTATCCTGTTTATTCAGGCGGCTAAAGGCACCGATTAGATACCATTAGTTTCTTTGACGAATAGATAACCTTTACTACGTACTGTTTTAATACGTTTTGGATTTTCAGGATCGTCACCAATTTTTGGACGAATGCGCGAGATACGCACATCAATTGAACGGTCTTGGCCGTCATATTCGATACCGCGTAGACGCTCAAAGATATCTTCACGTGACAGGATGCGGCCCGCATTTGAAGCCAGCAGCCACAACAGGTCATATTCTGCACTGGTAAAGTCAACCAGCTCACCATTTAAGGTTACTGAACGACCACCATTGTCGATCACCAGGTCATCAAACTCGATGCGCTGAGCCACTTCATCCTCAGGCACTTTGTCAGTACGGCGTAATAAAGCACGGATACGAGCCAGCAGGACACGCGGCTGAACCGGTTTAGCGACATAGTCGTCTGCACCCATTTCCAGACCTAGGACCTGATCCATATCTTCAGTACGTGCAGTCAGCATTAAAATCGGTTGATGATAATGTGGACGAACTTCACGACAGATGGTCAAACCATCAGCACCTGGCAACATGACATCTAGAACCACCATGTCTGGTTGCTCAGCAATAATACGACGAATAGCACGGTTGCCATCCGGCTCTACCCCAACCTCAAGACCATTACGGATGAGGTATTCTTGTGTTAAACGAGCAAGACGCTCATCATCTTCAACAATTAGAATTTTAGGTAACTTTTCTTCTTGGCTCATGTGTTGCCCCTTTATTTGATGGACGTATGCTACGGACGTATCCTTTTGAAATCCAATAGATACGTTTTTAACATGCTTGCAATATACACACGTTTACATTGTAAACAAGATAGCGTTCACCAAACCAATACATCAAAGTAGCATTTTGTAATATTTTATCGTGCACATTTCACTCGAATGTGCATTTAACTACCGTTTGTCGGCTTATTTGCATCGATCACAGCTTAATCTGAACAAAATGTGACTAGTTGATTCAGGCCTTTTTAGTTATCCACAATGTTATCTATAAGCACTTTTTGCCAGCTTTGATATGCTATGCCTTGCCGGATAAGGCTTATGCAAGAATCAATAAAAATTGGGACCTTTTTGCAAAAGATTAAGATAAAACTTCAGAAAAATATTTAGCAAAATGTCAATATTGATCTACCCTAAATTTTCCCGTATCTTGTGTTCAATTAATTTTGTAACCACTAGGTCTTGTGTTTATTCCTCGAACACTGTGGCATGATTTTTGCCCAGTTCAAACGGTCCATAAACATAAAAATAGATGACAATGGAGCTATGCTAACATGAGCGTAATCACATCCACTCCGGGTCAACTTCAGGTGATTAAACGCACCGGTGATGTTGCCGCTTTTGATGCAGAAAAAATTTCTGTTGCAATTGGAAAAGCATTTTTGGCAGTAGAAGGCCAGCAAAGTGCAGATTCGAGCCGTATACACGACCGTATCGAACAATTAACAGAAATGGTTCTGAATACATTCAAACGCCGTTTACCATCGGGTGGCACGATCCATATCGAAGAAATTCAGGATCAGGTTGAACTTGCGCTGATGCGTACTGGCGAACAGAAAGTTGCACGTGCCTATGTCATCTACCGTGAACAACGTTCTGAAGCGCGCAAACAGTTAGGTGCCAACCATCACCCTACACTGCAAGTCACTGATGCAGAAGGCAAGTTAAAGCCGCTTGACTTAAGCGAATTGACTGCGACTGTAACTCGCGCTGCTGAAGGCCTTGAAGGGATCGATGTACAGGCGATTGTCGATGAGACCGTAAAAAACCTTTATAACGGCGTAAAAGAGTCTGACATCTCTACCACAATGATGATGGCAACTCGTACCCGTATTGAGCAAGAACCTAACTATACCTATGTGACTGCACGTCTGTTGCGTGATGACCTGGTGGCTACCGGTTTAGAGTTCTTGGGTCTATCCACTGATACTAATGAAGGTGATGCGCTTGAAACTTTCCTGAAAAAAGGGATTGAGTTAGAGCTTCTTTCACCTGAATTGTTAAACTTTGACCTGGCTAAACTGGCTGCAGCGATTCAACCAGAACGTTCAAACCAGTTCACTTACCTAGGTCTGCAAACCCTATTTGACCGTTACTTCATCCACTCAGATGGCGTGCGTTTCGAATTGCCGCAATTGTTCTTCATGCGTGTGTCTATGGGCCTTGCCCTGAACGAAGACAATCGCGAAGATCGTGCAATCGAGTTCTATAACTTATTGTCTAGCTTCGACTACATGGCGTCTACACCTACCCTGTTCAACTCAGGTACGTTACGTCCACAGTTATCTAGCTGCTACTTAACTACGATTGATGATGACCTGTTTGACATCTATGGTGCGATGCGTGATAACGCAATGCTGTCTAAATGGGCAGGCGGTTTAGGTAATGACTGGACTCCAGTTCGTGCCCTGAACTCTTACATTAAAGGTACAAACGGTAAGTCTCAAGGTGTGGTGCCATTCCTTAAAGTTGCCAACGATACTGCTGTTGCAGTAAACCAAGGTGGTAAACGTAAAGGTGCAGTATGTGCATACCTGGAAACCTGGCACCTGGATATCGAAGAATTCCTTGAGCTGCGTAAGAACACTGGTGATGACCGTCGTCGTACCCATGACATGAACACTGCCAACTGGGTTCCTGACCTGTTCATGCAACGTGTATTCGAAGATGCGGAATGGACACTGTTCACCCCTTCTGAAACGCCTGATCTTCACGATCTGACTGGTGCAGAGTTCGCTGAGCGTTATGCTTACTACGAAAGCATTGCCAAAGAAACAAATATGTTGCACAAGAAAATCCGTGCAAAAGATTTGTGGCGCAAAATGCTGTCTATGCTGTTCGAAACAGGTCACCCTTGGATCACATTTAAAGACGTATGTAACCTGCGTTCACCACAACAACACGTGGGTGTAGTTCACTCTTCTAACCTGTGTACAGAAATTACCCTGAACACGAGCAAAGAAGAAATCGCAGTATGTAACTTAGGTTCGATCAACCTAGTACAACACGTCCAAGGCGGCAAGCTGGATCGTGAAAAACTGGCGCGTACAGTAAAAACTGCGGTTCGTATGCTCGATAACGTCATCGACATCAACTACTATGCGGTTCCTCAAGCACGTAACTCAAACCTGAAACACCGTCCAGTCGGTATGGGTATCATGGGCTTCCAAGATGCACTATATGAAATGGGTATGGCTTACGGTTCTGATGCTGCGGTTGAGTTTGCTGATGAATCAATGGAAGTGATTTCTTACTACGCAATTTCAACTTCAAGTGACCTTGCTGTTGAACGCGGTACGTATGAAACATTCAAAGGTTCTCTATGGGATCAAGGTATTCTGCCAATCGACTCACTTGACCTGGTTGCGAAAACTCGTCCAGAACGTATGTTTGAAGTTGACCGTACACAACGTCTGGACTGGGACACTTTACGTGCCAAAGTTCAAAAAGACGGTATGCGCAACTCGAACGTGATGGCGATTGCCCCGACTGCAACCATTTCGAACATTTGTGGTGTATCTCAGTCAATCGAGCCTACATTCCAGAACCTGTATGTGAAATCTAACCTGTCTGGTGAATTCACAGTGATCAACCCGTACCTGGTACGTGCGTTGAAAGAACGTGGTCTTTGGGATGCGGTGATGGTGAATGACCTGAAACACTTCGAAGGTTCAGTACAAAAGATTTCTCGTATTCCTGAAGAATTGAAAGCGATCTTTGCGACTGCGTTTGAAGTTGAGCCACGCTGGATTGTAGATGCGGCTTCTCGTCGTCAAAAATGGATCGACCAAGCACAATCTCTGAACCTGTACATCGCGGGTGCAAACGGTAAGAAACTGGACATCACTTACAAGATGGCTTGGTTACGTGGTCTGAAAACCACTTACTACCTACGTGCATTAGGTGCAACTTCTGCTGAAAAATCAACCATTAATACTGGTACATTGAATGCAGTTAAGCCCGCGACTGTTGCAGCTCCTGTAGTTGCAGCACCAGTGGTTGAAGAGAAAAAGCCTGAAGCTCCTGTAGAGGAAGAAGGTTTCACTCAAGCAGCGCCAGTGCCACAAGCATGTTCAATTGATAATCCTGATTGTGAGGCTTGTCAGTAATCTGATGGGTTTCTAATCCACCCCGACCCTCCTTTTTCAAAGGAGGGAGATTCCTCGAAGCAAATGGTGGGATGCAAGTCCCCCTTTGCAAAAGGGGGATTTAGGGGGATTACGAAATTTAGGCAATAAAAAAGCCCTCTAGCGTCGACCAAAACTAACTAGAAGGCTTTCAATCTCGAAGTGATACCAAGATGGTCACAACGAGGCTGGCATATGAGAATGCGTGAGCGATTCTATCATTGAATTAGTTTATGAGCCAGTAAGAGTCATCTTGATTTTGTATCAAGGAGTACTGAGCATGGCTAATAATCAAAAAGCAGCTCGAAGTGCTATCACTGGTCAATACGTTACTTTGGAATATGCTAAAAAGCACCCAAAGACCACGATTGTTGAAACAGTGAAGCCAGCAAAATCATCTAAAAAATGATTTAAACGTGAATCCTAGTTTCGGCTAGGATTCACAAACTAAAAGTAAAAGGAAAACCTATGCCCCCTATGACTCACAATTACATGTTAGGACTTGTGGCATTGATCCTTTCCTTTGCCGTTACCTTTTACGCACCGATTGCTTATTTCTGGTTTAAAGTTCGCCAGCAACAGCGTAAACAAAATAAGTAGTGGGGATTTATCTTTGAACAAATTCAGAGCATTCATCGACAAAACTTAATTTTGTTTACACAAATTGAGCGTATAGTAAGACATCTCAGCACTGCTGGATGTCTAATAAAAGATATAAAGCAACTAGAGAGAATTGATATGTCTATCCTAAGTTGGGACGATTTCGAAGATGATTCGCAAAAACCGGCTGCACCTGAACAGCAGCCTACGCCCGTCGAGCCGAAAAAAACGGCTAATCCGCAGATGGTATCTGATGCAAGCAACACATCGTCGAATGTGGCAGCTGCACAACCCGCTGCAGCCCCTCGAAGCGCAGGATCAAATTCAACCGATTCACTGGCAAGAGCATCTGCTTCCCTAGACCAACTGGACGTTGCGCCTGGTCTTGAAGAACTTGAGATGGGCGCACAGCGTGTACAGGTTGATGATAAACGTATGATCAACTGCCGTGCTGACTTGAACCAGTTAGTACCATTCAAATACGAATGGGCTTGGCAAAAATATCTGGATGGTTGTGCCAACCACTGGATGCCTCAAGAAATCAACATGAACCACGACATCGCGTTGTGGAAGTCTGAAAATGGCTTGACTGAAGATGAACGTACCATCGTGATGCGTTCACTGGGCTTCTTCTCTACTGCGGATTCACTGGTTGCAAACAACCTGGTATTGGCGATCTACCGTCACATCACCAACCCTGAATGCCGTCAGTACATTCTGCGTCAGTCATTTGAAGAAGCGATCCATACGCATGCTTACCAGTACTGTATCGAATCTTTAGGTATGGACGAAGGCGAAGTCTTCAACATGTACCGTGAAGTTCCATCAGTAGCACGTAAAGCAGCTTGGGGCCTGAAATATACGCAATCTCTAAGTGATCCTACTTTCAAAACCGGTACACCAGAAAACGACCAGATCCTGCTTCGCAACCTGATCGCGTTCTACTGTGTCCTTGAAGGTATCTTCTTCTACTGCGGTTTCACCCAAATTCTGTCTATGGGTCGTCGTAACAAAATGAATGGTGTTGCTGAGCAATTCCAGTACATCCTGCGTGATGAATCTATGCACCTGAACTTCGGTATTGATATGATCAACCAGATCAAGATCGAGAACCCACATCTGTGGACTGCTGAATTCCAGCAAGAAGTGATTCAGATGATCCTTGAAGGCACCATGCTTGAAATCGAATATGCACGTGACACGATGCCACGCGGTGTATTGGGCATGAATGCCGGTATGATGGAAGAATACCTGAAATTTATCTGTAACCGTCGCTTGAGCCAGTTAGGCTTGCCTGAACAGTTTACTGGTGTGAACAATCCATTCCAGTGGATGTCTGAAATGATGGATCTACGTAAAGAGAAGAACTTCTTCGAAACTCGCGTAACAGATTACCAAACTGGTGGTGCGTTAAGCTGGTAAGAAATATCACATGATATATAAAGTATTATGATCAAAAAAACCGCCTAAAATGGCGGTTTTTTTATTGGATGAATGCTTAACTTATTTCATCTTTTCAACGATTTTTTCGGCTTTTTTCAGATGTGTCGCTACCGCAGTACGGGTTTGCGTCAACATGCTTTTTAATTCCGCATTTTCCGCATTTGGAATCAATTGTGTGTCCAAAGTGTTCAGGGCTTTACGATGTACTTCAACTTGGCTCATCATATAGTCTTTATCAGCTGCAGATGGCTTGCTCAGGTCAGTAACAATCTTGTCACTATCACTTTGCAATGCCGTACTGAGACTGCTTGCTTGCGGAGTTAATTTTAAACGGTCTGCCAGAGCCTGACCTTTTTTCTCATTCGCTGTATGTTCGCTAATCATCATTTGCGCATACTTACGTGCGTCATCTGTTTTAAGTTTTGGCAAGGCTGTTTTTGCTTGTTTGATTTCACCGTTATTGACCGTACTTACAACCTTAATCACTTGACTCTCGGTTAAATGCATTCGGCTGTCATTTGATGCTTTAGAATTTGCTTGAGCAGCAGTTGAAGATTGCTGATTCATTGCCATTGTTTGCCCAGCAGTGAATAGCAATACACCACTCATCGCAACACAGTTAATCATCTTCTTCATTGGAATAGCTTTCATCATGGTACCCTTTAATGTTTTATTAATTAAAAATGCCTTCATAAAATAGGTGAATTAGCTTAAAAACAGTGTAATGTTTAAGTTGTTTTATGAGATCAATATATAAGCATTTATTAACTTAAGCAAAGTCTGTCGAGGATTAGTTTCTTATTCAAACTCTACGTAAAAATTCGCAATATATTCATATTGAGTAAAATACTAAAATTAATTAAGTCATTGATTTAAATTATTTTTATAAATTTTAGTATATTCTTAGCTTTATTAAATTTACTTCAGTTTTTCCTCTATTGAATCATTCCTTATTATTCAACAAATTAAGAAAAGCTAAATTTAATTGAACTATTCATTAGCTGCTAAATCAACTTCTTATTAATCAGAATTTCTAGCTTTAAATAGTGAAAATTTATTACCTAAATATTTTTATAAAAGCTTGATCTCAAAATAAATTTCCTATGCTACTATCGGCCATATATGAATAATATTTATACAAATCCATAATAGCCAGAAGATAAATAGAGAGGGCTTATGAAAGGTTCCATCCTGGATTTTTCTATTCAAGATAATACGGGTTTTATCACAGGGGATGATCACAACCGCTACAGTTTTAGCGGTGCAGACTGGCGTGGACAACGCCCTCCATCACGCGGTGACCGGGTTGATTTTATTGTTAACTCAACCGGCCATGCAGCAGATATTTATCTGGCTTTGGGAAACTCGATTCATCTGGGAGAAAGCATTAGCAATCAGATTAATAAATATTCCAATCTGGATCAGGCTGAAGAGAATTACAGCAGTATCGATTGGTTCGTAAAATGTCTAACCAATTATGCAAACTTTTCAGGTCGTGCACGCCGTAAAGAATTTTGGTTCTTTATGCTGTTTTGTGTAATTTTAAGCATTATTAGTGAAGTCATTGATGCAGTTTTAGGCACCAAACCTTTGGTGAATGGCCTACTAAATTTAGCGCTTCTGCTCCCAAGTCTGGCTGTAGGGGCACGTCGCTTGCATGACATTGGACGCTCTGGATGGTGGCAATTGCTTGTACTGACAGGGATAGGAGCCATTTTACTCATTATCTGGTGGGCAAGTGATACCAGAAAAGAAAATAATGAATATGGTGCTCCTGCCAAGTAATGGAACATTACATATCCCGTCTTGATACGGGATATGTTTATAGATTATTTAATTTAATATCAAAGCAATACGTGGGCAATTCATGCTGCAAGATCAGTTATCCAAACTTCCCAATGCAATATGGGTGCAAATTTATAAAGATAAAATGCAACTGATGGACAATGAGGGCGCGATTGTGCAAACAATGGTCCCTCCCGTTCCCTATGCGCATGAACGCAGCATCATTGCCGACTTTAAGGCTGCTTCAGAAACCCTAAAACAGCTGTTATCTACTTCAATTGTTCAAAAACTTTGGGGCTCTACAGCGCTGCTGCAAGTTATGGATATGCCTGAAGAGGGTCTGACAGCTCTTGAACAGCGTGCTCTGCTAGAACTGGGTTATGAAAATAGTGCACAAAAGGTGATTCTGTATGATCATGAAGGTCAGGAAATTACGAAAGCGAGCTTGAGCACCACTTATCCTAAAACCAATCTAAAAATCTTTCTGGTTATCTTAATTGTCGTCATTGCTGCTTCTATCTGGTTTTTAACACTTTAAATGCCCATGTAAAATTAAAAAATCCCGCATTAAGCGGGATTTTTTAATTGAAGTTCAATGACATCATAAATCTTTATAAATAATTCATTTTAAAAACTTCTGATTAAATTGGATTATATTTAATGATGTCATCCAGCTGTAAAGTTGCACTGTCTACATTCTGTAATATCAGCAAATCAGCGCGTGCAAAGGTGGTATTGGTATCGGAACCATCACGATCGATTGTCACGACTGTATCATCTCCACGTTGTTCGAGCGTGATATAGTTCCCCAGATTTGACGCATCTACTGCCTGATCACTTAATAATGCAGATACATCGATGGTGTCACCTTCAACTGCATTAAAGTCAGTCCAGATATCTGTACCATTACCGCCAGTTGCATCAGCATTATTCAGTAAATAATAGATCGCTGTATCGGCTCCCGCACCACCCGTCAGGATGTCATCACCTGCGCCACCCTGTAACAGGTTATCTGCTGGATCGTCAGCATAGTTAATTATCTGGTTTACCCGATCAATATTAATCACCAGATTTGCTGAAGCACTTTCCTGATCAGCCTGTCCCGCATTACGCGTTACCGTATATTCAAATACTTCACTGAGTAAGGAGCCCTGTCCTACTGCACTATTGTATTCATAACTGAAATTACCATTTTCATAGAGTTTGAGCTCACCATATGTCCCTTCGATAATGGTAAAGCTACCTCCCTCATCACTTGAATCGAAAGTTACTGGCTGCCCATTAATCTCTGTTAATACGCCACCCGCCCAATTATCCGCTTGTGTGCCGTCGGCTGAAGTTTCCTGAATATTGCCTGTTGCACGGTAGATTTCTCCATTGACTTCGTACACTTCAGCAGTGGTTCCACCAAATAGTGTTAATGGATTACTTAAGGCTTCTTGAGCGATCAGGTCTATCAAGCCATCAACAGCTGGTAAAACATCATCCAGCCCTAAAGTACTCAGCAATGAATTTACTGATCCCAATAAAGTATTTAGACCAGTCGTCAGGCCAGTTTCTTCAAGCACGGTATCTAGCAAAATATCGCTAACTAATGGTTCAACCAGGTTATCAAATAATGCCTGGCCTGCACCATCTACTCCTTCTAAAATTCCATTTAGAAGGGCATCTAATGCTGTACCCAATCCTAAGGTAGTTAATAGGAATCCTAATGCCCCGCCTCCATTTCCTGCAAGTAAACTCCCTACGGAGGTATTGTATACATCACCTAATATTGGGCGAACTAGTATGTTATCCAGAGCCAATGACAAAACTGAATCAACTGCTGTGGTTAAAGTATTTATAATTGGTACAGAAGAACCTGTAGTTAAATCCAATAACTCACGAAGTGTCAATTGCTCCAGAATTCCACGAGGATCAGCGTTTTGGCCAGTCAAGGTAGCTTCCAGTAGACCTAATACGGTATCTGACACCAGATTATTAACCGTATTATCCCCTAAACTCGCTAGATCTATAGTGGTCAGGATATCTGCTAATTGTGAAGAATCACCATATACAGAGACTTCATAGGTTCCAGCAGGCAGGTCATTAACATCCAGTCTCAATCCTTGAGCATCTGCTACTCCACCCAGTAGCTCCAGTCCCAATGCACCAGCAACCAAGCCGCCTTGACTGGTATTTGCTGAAGCGACTTCAAATTCTTCGCCAGTGGTTGTGTTACGTACCACGAAAGTAAAAGCATTCGCCAAGCTAACCAGATTTTCTTGCTGTACTGCGATCACCACGCTAGAAGTATTTTCCTCAATCGTAAAACCGACCACGGCAACTTCCGAAGTGCCATTGAGCACGTTGATATCATTACTATCACTATATGTTTCCAATACAGTTGCATCTTGTGGTCCTTCCAAAATTGCGGAAACATTATCATCGGCAAGATTCAGTAAACGTTCTGAATTATTTACAACTCCATTGGATAGATCCGCTGTAGTAAAGCTTGCCGCATCATTCCCTGCCAAGTCCTGAATTGCATTGTCATCATTTCCAGTGGTTGGATCGGTATATTCCACACTGACAGTCTGACCTGTTGCAATCACCGGACTGGTAATCAGCGTCAAGGTATTTCCATCGGCAACAATATTGATCACATCGACCGTAGTCTGATCTGGTGCGATACCCACTGTAACGACCAGACTATCTAAAGGAGGTAAATTGTCTGCATCCAGCGCTTTATTAAAATTAAGCTCGATATTACCGTCTGCATTGACTTCGGCATCCAAGAGAACTGGCGCATTAGTATCTTCTGCTGGTTGCTCTGAGTTATTGTCAATACCGCCAATTTCTACCGCGTCGAAACCGTCCAACACATTGCCACTGTCATCCCGGATTCCCTGACCATCTCCTGGAGTACTGTCAGTATAAGTGACTTCTACTTCCTGACCTTCAGTAATGACCGGATCGGTTACCAGAATGATTTCATTGCCATCATAGACAATATCAATTACCGGAATTTCTTCTCCACCGACTATGACCGTGAAATCAGCAGGCAGCGGGTTCGAAGTCGATACATCTTCATTGAAGCTGAGTTCGATATTGCCATCCGCGTTGACTTCGGCATCGATTAATACAGGGGCTACAGTATCTTCTACTGGTTGCTCTGAGTTATTGTCAACGCCACCTACTTCTATTGCATCGAAACCATCCAGCACATTGCCACTGTCATCACGGATACCCTGACCATCTCCCGGAGTGCTGTCGGTATAAGTGACTTCAACTTCCTGACCTTCAGTAATGACTGGATCAGTTACCAGAATAATTTCATTGCCGTCATAGATAATGTCAGATACTGGAATTTCTGTTCCATCTACGACTACTGTGAAATCTGCAGGCAGCGGATTCGAGGTGGAGACATCTTCATTAAAGCTGGGTTCGATGTTACCGTCAGCGTTGACTTCGGCATCAATTAATACAGGAGCAACGGTATCTTCTGCTGGCTGTTCGGAGTTATTGTCAACACCGCCAATTTCTACCGCGTCGAAACCGTCCAGTACATTGCCACTGCCATCACGGATACCCTGACCATCTCCCGGAGTACTGTCAGCATAAGTGACTTCAACTTCCTGACCTTCAGTAATGACTGGGTTTGTCACCAGAATGATTTCATTGCCATCATAGACAATGTCAGTTACTGGAACTTCACTTCCATGGACTATGACGGTGAAATCAGCAGGCAGCGGGTTCGAGGTCGAAACGTCTTCATTGAAGCTGAGTTCAATATTGCCATCCGCATTCACTTCGGCATCAATTAATACAGGAGCAACGGTATCTTCTGCTGGTTGCTCTGAGTTATTGTCAACGCCACCCCCTTCTACCGCATCAAAGCCATCCAGTACATTACCGCTGCTATCACGGATTCCCTGACCATTTTCCGGAATGCTGTCAGCATAAGTAACTTCTACTTCCTGATCTTCAGTAATGACTGGATCGGTTACCAGAATGATTTCATTGCCGTCATAGACAATGTCAGTTACTGGAACCTCACTTCCATCGACTATGACGGTGAAATCAGCAGGTAGAGGGTTCGAGGTCGAAACGTCTTCATTAAAGCTAAATTCGATGTTACCGTCGGCGTTGACTTCGGCCTCGATTAATACAGGAGCGACAGTATCTTCTGCTGGTTGCTCTGAATTATTGTCAACACCGCCAATTTCTACCGCGTCGAAACCGTCCAGCACATTGCCACTGCCATCTCGGATGCCCTGACTGTCTCCCGGCGTACTGTCAATATAAGTGACTTCTACTTCCTGACCTTCAGCAATGACTGGGTCTGTCACCAGAATGATTTCATTGCCGCCATAGACAATGTCAGTCACTGGGATTTCTGCTCTATCAACCACCACTGTGAAATCAGCAGGCAAAGGATTTGAGGTAGAAACATCTTCATTAAAGCTGAGTTCGATATTACCGTCAGCATTCACTTCGGCATCAATTAATACAGGAGCTACTGTATCTTCTATTGGTTGTTCTGAGTTATTGTCAACGCCACCCACTTCTACCGCATCAAAACCATCCAGCACATTACCGCTGCCATCACGGATTCCCTGACCATCTCCCGAAGTACTATCAGCATAAGTGACTTCTACTTCCTGACCTTCGGTAATAACAGGATCGGTTACTAGGATAATTTCATTGCCGTTATAGATAATGTTAGTCACCGGAATTTCTGCTCCATCGACTATGACTGTGAAATCAGTATGCAGCGGGTTCGAGGTTGAAACGTCTTCATTAAAGCTAAGTTCGATATTACCATTGGCATTAACTTCCGCAGCTAAAAGTACAGGCCCACTAATATCCGGATTCTGCACTCCACCCACATCAACTGAATCCAGATCTTCTAATACATTCCCTTCTGAATCCTTAATTCCCTGACTATCATCAGGTGTACTATCCTGATATTCAACCGTAACTTCTTGGCCGTCCCGGATCTCTGGCTCTGTAATCAGGATAATCTTGTCATCTTGTACAATAATATCGGTGACAGGAATTTCTTCTCCATCCACAACCACTGTGAAATCTTCAGCGCGTGGATTTGAACCATTTATATTTTCATCAAAACTCAGTTCAAGCTGACCTTCTTCATTCACAATGACGCCGGTTAACTTCGGCGGACTCATATCCCGATTATCCGAACTACTTCCTGAAGATGAGCCTCCACCTGCTGCCGCCGCGATAGCTCCTAATGCCAATGCCCCACCCAACTAAGGTAAAACGCCCGCAGCTACGGTTCCACTCTCAGCCAGATCTCCTGTAAGCGGGTGATATCGAATCGTATCGAGCATTACCCCATTTTCATCAGTAAATTCCGCCCAGTACAATTGACCTTCATGTTCAAAAATGATTTGATTATCATTCACTGCATAATCAAAATAATTTTCGATCGTAATGGTTTCACCATTTTTAAAATAGATAACAGCCGAATTACCTTGAAATAGATAACAGCCGAATTACCTTGACGCGTAATTTTTGCTACTTCATCAATCGTGGCATTTACCTTGATGACTGATTTTTCGGTTAAATTCACAATATTAGTATTAATATCCTGAATTAATTCTCCATTTTCTGCCGACAATATCTATATATTCGCCATATTATTCCCATCCTTTTTTTATAATTTATTTATTACTGAATTAAACGTGAAATACATAGCATCAAAATCAAGGGATGAGAATCTGAAAAATGTTATCTTTAACTTGTTACCAAATATTAGAAACATAGTGAAATAAATAAATTAAAAATTTAATATAAAGTTAAGAAATTGAATTTTAATATTTTAATTAGATTTAAATAACCACATATTAAAATATGGTAGATATCTTTTTGTGAATTATAATTAAATTAGTTCATTAAACTATGACATTGATCACATAAAATACATTATTATATTTATGTAAGCATGAAAAATATTAGAACAAAAGTATACAAATAATTAATCAAGTTAACGTAATAAAACAGATTTCTATTCAAAAGATAAAGTTAAAAATTATTATTAATAATGAATATAAAAAAATGCTCCTAAAAATAGAAGCATTTTATTTTTTAATGAAATTAAAAAAATTTATTTTAAATAGTTTAATAAATGACTAAAGTTCTCAATCGTATACTTGGGCTGTGCCTGCTGTAATTCAATTTCTGAACCATAGCCGTATTTGACTGCAATCGATTCAATCCCATTATGGCGGGCACCAAAAATATCATGCTCACGGTCACCCACCATAATGCATTGATCAGCCTGCATGCCTTGTTGTTCCAGGATATACTGAATCAGTTCCCCTTTATTGGTCCGGTCGCCATTCAGCTCACTGCCATAAATCTCAGTAAAATACTGTGCCAGATCAAAATGTTCCAGAATCTGTTTGGCATAAACGGTTGGTTTTGCTGTTGCGAGAAACAGGCGATAACCACGGCGTTTAAGTTCCGCCAGAGTTTCAGCTACGCCTTCAAAGACGTGATTTTCATATAAGCCAGTCACTGCGAAACGTTCACGATATGCCATTAGTGCCTGTTCAGCCAGGGTATCATCCGCATCCACATTCAAAATTTTAGCTAGTGAAGCTTTTAGAGGAGGCCCGATAATCCAGTCAATATTCGTGTCTTCACTGATCGGATGACCCACCTTTTCCAGACCATAGCGGGCAGAAGTCGTAATCCCCACTTTTGGATCGGTTAATGTACCATCCAAGTCAATTAAAATATTCTGAATCACACCTTGTCCCCTATGTTTGCAGCCGACATCAATTCATATCGTGAGTATAGCCAGATTTCTCTACCCTAAAGCAATTATTAGGCCATAAAAATAAGCCAATAACGCCCATTTTCAGGGTAATCAACTCTATATTTTGATCAGATAAACATACGAAATTTTGCCTGACAGACAGTTCTTGCAAGTGATATAAATTAATATCGAGAGTTTGAATAAATTTGCCTATACTAAGGCAATTTTAGTGAATGAAGGACATCATTTTGCGACCTACCGTACTTTGCTTTTCAGGTTTAGATCCTTCAGGTGGAGCAGGCCTTCAAGCAGATATTGAAGCCATCGGTCAAAGTGGTGCTCATGCTGCAATTGCCTGTACAGCCCTGACCATCCAGAACTCGCAACTGGTCTTTGGTTTTGAAGCAACTTCAAAGGAATTACTGCTGGCTCAGGCCAATGCCGTGGTAAATGATCTGCCGATTCGCTGTGTTAAATCAGGTATGCTGGGAACCACTGAAAATATTGAGGCACTGGCAGAATTTCTAACTGCGCATCCGGACTATCAGTATGTACTGGATCCGGTGCTGGTAGCCAATAGTGGGGGCTCACTCGGTAATCAGGCCACACTGGTCAAAGCGTTTACACAACTGATTCCGCTAGCTACGATTTTAACTCCAAATACTGTTGAGTTGCGTGCCCTGACAGGTGAGCAGGATTTGGATCAAGCCACGCAGAAACTGTTCGAAATGGGTGCCCACGCGATTCTGGTTAAAGGCGGCCATGAAGATACTCCCGACTATATCCAGAACCGTCTATATATTCAGGGTAAATTGATCAACGAAACCCGTTGCCCGCGTCTGGAAGGTGAATATCACGGCTCAGGCTGTTCACTGGCGAGTTTTATTGCCGGACGTCTAGCCTTGGGTGACCAGTTAAAAACAGCCGTACAACATGCAGAAACCTGGTTATTTGGTGTATTAAAAAATGCGGAAATTCCGGTACCGAATGGTCAGCGGATTCCAAAACGTTTCTAATCTTTGTCTTGTCCTGAAATAGATTGACAGTATTCCACTTCAAACCGAGTTAAGCAATTAGCTCGGTTTTAGTTTGCTCATACCTCTGATTCGGGGTGTTCATATTTAAACTTAAATGTGGTCTATAGCAATTATAAATCATAATAGATTCCGCAATTAAGTGATCTAACTCCTTCATGGTTTGACATCGTGTAATTAAAAACTCCTGCTT